>NZ_FR892634.1:18104-32908 GCF_000436015.1 Prevotella sp. CAG:592
GTTCAGATGGGCAGTGGCATATTTGGCGAGCAGCGACTCCGGGTTTCCGCTCATTCCGATAACAGGAATCTTATGTTCGATGAGATACGGCAGGAAGCGCAGCAGCTCATCGGTCTGTCCGGAATTAGACAATGCCAACACCACATCCTCTGCCTGTATCACGCCGAGATCGCCGTGGAAGGCATCAAGGGGATTGATGAAGAAGCTCGGCGTTCCCGTTGAAGAGAGCGTAGCGGCAATCTTCGCACCGATATGTCCGCTCTTGCCCACTCCGGTAACGATGAGCTTTCCCTTACACTGTAGTATGATATCAACAGCCTTGTCGAAATTGTCGTCGATATTGGGTATGAGTTCAAGGAGAGCCTTCGACTCGTCCTCGATACATTTTATTGCTGTATGTGTGTATTTCATAATTCTACTTTTGTTTTCCGATTATTCCCATCAGCACAGACTGACGGGACGGCAGTTTCTGTTAGTCAAGCAGACTCTTCACCACTCCTTCGAGGTCTTTCAGATAGAGCATGTTCGGTCCGTCGCTGAGGGCATGGTCAGGGTCGGGATGCGTCTCGAAGAAATATCCCTGTGCTCCGAACGCCTTTGCCGCCAACGCCATCATCGGCACATACTGACGGTCGCCGCCAGTCTTGCCGCCGGCTCCTCCTGGCCGCTGCACGCTGTGTGTGCAGTCCATCACCACGCGGTCGGCATACTGCGACATGGCTGGCAGATTGCGGAAGTCCACCACAAGATTGTTGTATCCGAAGCTGTTGCCTCTCTCGGTAAGCCACACCTCCTTGGCACCTGCCTCACGGCATTTCTCCACTGGATAGCGCATGTCTTCGCCAGAAAGAAACTGTGCCTTCTTGATGTTCACCGTGCGTCCGGTGCGTGCTGCCTCTACGAGGAGGTCGGTCTGCCTACACAGGAATGCAGGAATCTGCAACACGTCCACCACCTCTCCGGCATCCTTTGCCTGCCAGCTCTCATGGATATCGGTGAGCAGCGGCAGATGGTATTTCTCTCTCACGTCGGCAAGCATCTGCAGTCCGCGTTCCAGTCCGGGGCCGCGGAAGGAGTGTATCGACGTGCGGTTTGCCTTGTCGAAGGATGCCTTGAAATAGAATGTGCGGCCCGTCAGGTCGCTTAGTCGCTTTATCTCTGCCGCTACGGTGTCGAGCAATTCTGCCGACTCTATGACACATGGTCCGGTGATAAATATTGGATCCATTTGTTGATGATAAGTTTTGTTTCTAATAATTATAACAATCCCTGCCTTCTCCCGCCCTCATCTCAACGGACTATAAGGACGCAAAAAAGCATATTTCTCAATTTCACGGCAAATATAACACATCAACTCCAAGCAGCAAAGGATTTTCCGGAAAATCTTTGGCAACTATATTCCTTTAGCCTATCCGATACAGAAACTAAAAATCACATGAACATATATGAACATCTGTTTAGAAGGCTTGCCATGTCAGCAATAATCATTAACTACCTATTATCGCAATAAGGTGAGATTGGTGTAATTCTTAACAGGTGTTTACGAGCACAGCATATTCTAAATGTTAATATTTTATAAACTAAACATATTATCTTGCTTATTTTATCTATCAGAATAAATTATCTATATATTTGCAATACATAATAGCTTGTAAGCAACAAAGTGTTAATTAACATAGTACGAACCTAATTTTTTACATCATGAAAAAAGTACTATTTTATTTATTATTATTTATCTGTAGCTTTTCCACGGCAACATTTGCTCAGAGCTATCGCAGAGTTTCCGAAAAAGAAGCACTGTACATTGCCCAAAAACAATTTACAGGTAAAGATGTTGATTATTCAACATCAAGTGGCATTATACCAGAAAACGACACGATTCCTCTCAGCATAAGACAAGCTGACGTTGCAAACAGATTGTCTATGAGGTATCCTTTTAGGTCGAACAATGCCGATGAAGTTCGAGAACAGCCTGTATATCTGAACGTCACGACTACCGCCGCCGGTCAACTGGCAGAAAAGGTTGGTGACGATATAAACAATGTGGATTCATTGATAGTAAACGGCCCTATCAACGATACGGATTTCTACACCCTCTGGAGTGGGACATTCTATGGCAGGCTATCCGTCATCAATTTGGAAAACGCCGAAATTATTAATGGCGTAATACCGGAATGGGCTTTTTGCCGTCCAAAAGAACAAGTGATTGATGGATTTATATACTCGATAGGCCTAAGAAGAATCATTTTCCCTGAAGGATTGAAAGTAATAGGTCAGAGCGCTTTTAATTTTGTGGATAATTTAAAGTACATTAACATTCCAACCAGTCTCCAACGCATAGAAAAATCTGCTTTCGAGAATTGTTGGTTATTGAAGACCAACCCTCTGGTGTTTCCCGAAGGCTTCGAAAAGTTAGAAGAGCGGGCATTTATGAACTGCTCAGAATTGAAAGGCAGCGTCGTGTTGCCTTCCACAATCAAAGAAATAGGGGCATTAGCCTTTTATTCATCTAAAATAACATCTATAAACTTCCCTGAAGGATTGGAGGAAATCGGGAATGAGGCGTTTAGGGGTTGTCGGTTTAAAGAGGTGGTCATCTCGAATCCGAATATTATCTGGTCAGGCGAATCACAGTTTGGATATAATTTCAAACTGGAAAAAATATCTTTGCCCGAAGAAATGACATACATCCCTCCTCGATTTCTTGAGTGTTGTATAGAATTGAAAGATTTCCGCATACCATCTGATGTCAAGGTCATCAAGAGTGGTGCATTCAACGAATGTTTTAATTTACAGAAATTGGAATTACCTGCAGGATTGGAAGAAATTGAAGATCAGGCGTTTAGCGAATGTAATGCATTAGAAGAAATTGTTTTCCCTGCATCCTTGAAAACCCTTGGAGCTGAAAGCTGCACAAATTGGACAAATATAAAACGCATCTACAGCATGGCTGCCGAGCCGCCAGTATGCAAAGTCAATATGAACTCAGGAGCAACGCCTTTCTATCCAGGTACTCCTAATGACATCCCGGTATATGTACCTACTGGTACAGCCGAGAAATACCGCAATGCCAAGGGTTGGGATCATTTTACGAATTTCATAGAAACAGACGATTTCCCGACTTCAACTATAAATGACATCAATATAGAGCAGCAGGAATCCAAGCAAGGCATTTATGACCTGAGCGGCAGAAAAGTGACAACTACCGAAAAAGGAAAAGTATATATCATCAACGGCAAGAAAGTAATTACTGACAACAACAGCCATTAAGAAAGACTTTCAGTTATCATTTGAAGGCCAAAAGGCTATAACGACATATTAGAAACGATAGCGGTCATCCCACATTGCAAATACAGCAAAGAGGGATGACCGTTTTGGGTATTACGTTGAACGACCAGATGACAGCGTTTTGGGGTTATGCAGGTCTACGCTCTGCAAATCACAGTTTATAGAACTCCGTGAATGCCTTGATGCAGTTTTCATGGTCTGCCACAGAACCCGTCTCACGCACGGAGTGCATGCCGAGGACAGGGTTACCCATGTCTACGCCACGCAGAGGCAATGATGAAGCAAGGATATTGCCGAGGGTGCTGCCGCCTGCCACGTCGCTATGGTTGACGAAGCGCTGGCATGGCACACCGGCTTTCTCACAAATGCCTGTGAAGATGGCTGCCGAAACGGCGTCGCTGGCATACTTCTGGGCTGCATTGAACTTGATGCATGGACCACCGCCAAGCATAGGATGGTTGGTAGGGTCGAACTTCTCAGGATAGTTAGGATGCCAGGCATGGGCATTGTCGGCAGAAATCATGAACGACTTCTCCACGCTGCGGTAGAAATCCGACATTTGGCCACCCTGTGCGAACACCAGACGCTGCAACAGACTGCTCAGGAACGGGCTGCCGGCTCCCTGCTTTGTCTGGCTGCCCGTCTCCTCATTGTCGAATACGGCAAGCACCTGTGTAGTCTCCGGCACACCGCCACTCATCATCAACGCCATGAGTCCGGCATGAACCATGCTCAGGTCGTCGAGTCTGCCGGCAGAGATAAACTCGTCATGCACGCCGAAGGTGCTGGCAGGAGCAGTGTCGTAGAGATAGAGGTCGAAGTCGAGGATATCCTGCGCCTTTACACCGAGTTCGCCGGTGATGACGTTCATCAGCATGTTGCCAGCCTCAAGCTGGTCGTTCACGATGCCGAGCAGCGGGAGCATGTCTTTCTGCTTGCTCAGTTTCACACCGTCGTTCACCTGACGGTTGAAGTGGATGGCGATATTGGTGATCTGCAGCAATGGTCGCTTCACATGCAGCAGACGGGTTTCCGGCTGCAGCGGATTGCCGGTGCGCAGGATGACTCTTCCGGCGAGGCTCAGCGGACGGTCGAACCATGTGCTCATGATAGGTCCACCATATACCTCGGTGTTGAGTTTCGTGATGCCTCCCTCACATACCATTTCCGGATTCGGTTTGATACGGAAGGTGGGCGAGTCGCAATGGGCGCATATCAGATGGAATCCCGCATCGGCGATAGTCTGCCTGCCTATGCGGACGGCATAGAGCGAGGAGTCGTTCTTGGTGAAGAACAGCTGGTCGCCTGGCTCAATGGTGCCTATGGGAGCAGTGGAATCCATCTCTTTGAAACCGGCAGCGGCAAGACGCTCCTTGAGGGTCTTCACTGCGAGGAAATTCACTGGCGATGCATCGAGAAATGCGAGAAGGTCTTTTATCATAGTACTTTGTTTTTAAGTTATACAATCAAGGCGCATCGGAGAATGACAGACGCCTCATTCACACCATATTATATATAACAAGAAAGGGACATGCCCGACGTGACGATGCATCATCCGGCTGTCCCTTTCTCTGTATTTGCTTATCAGTCGTTCTGCTTGCTTCTATAATTGTCCAAGCCCTCCTGGAGGAAGTTCAGATAGTCTGACACGTCTTCCTTGAATGAGAATGGACGAGAGAGAGGCATACCGTCAGGACCGAGGGTCACGTAGTATGGCTGTGCGAGAGCACCGAACTTGCTCTGCTGCAGATAGCTCCACTTGTCACCGACAGTACGCAGAGTGCGCTTCTGTCCGTTCACGGTCACCTCGATAGGCTTGGCCAGCGGCTGCTTGTCGTCAACATAGAGAGAGATGAGCACATAGTCGTTGTTGAGTTTGTCGGCAACGCGTGGGTCTGTCCATACGGCAGCCTCCATCTTACGGCAGTTCACACAACCGAAGCCGGTGAAGTCGATGAGGATAGGCTTGCCCTGTGCTGCAGCGGCAGCTACACCCTCTTCATAAGAAGTGTACTTAGGTTTCACCTCGTTGGTATTGAGGTTGAAGTCCTGTGTGTTCATCGGCGGTGCGAAGGCGCTGACAGCCTTACAAGGAGCACCCCAGAGACCAGGAATCATATATACGGCGAATGCCAGAGAAACAAGACCGAGCATCACGCAAGGCACTGGCATTGGCTTTGGCTCACCGAGCATCACGTCGCTCTGGAACTTGAGCTTGCCGATGAGGTAGAGACCCAAGAGGAAGAAGATAGCTATCCAGAGAGCGAGGAATGTCTCACGGTCGAGGATGTGCCATCCGTAAGCGAGGTCGGCAACAGAGAGGAACTTCAGAGAGAATGCGAGCTCCACGAAACCGAGGCTCACCTTCAGTGTGTTCATCCAAGAGCCAGACTTAGGAGCTGACTTGAGCCATGCCGGGAACATGGCAAAGAGTGTGAACGGCAATGCGAGGGCAATAGAGAAGCCAAGCATACCGACTGCCGGAGCGGCGATGTTTCCAGATGTAGAGAACTCAGCGAGGAGCAGTCCGATGATAGGTGCGGTGCAAGAGAATGACACGAGCACGAGGGTGAACGCCATAAGGAAGATAGACACGAGACCTGTTGTTGCAGAAGCCTTGTTGTCTACGGAGTTTGTCCACTTAGAAGGCAACTCAAGCTCGAACCATCCGAAGAATGACACTGCGAATACAACGAGCACGAGGAAGATGATGATGTTGAACACGGCGTTGGTAGAAAGACTGTTCAGTCCGTTACCACCCGAAATAAGAGTGATAAGGAAGCCGAGCAACACGTAGATCACGATGATGGAAACGCCATAGGTAACGGCGTCGCGGATACCCTTCTTCTTGTCCTTGTTGCGCTTCATGAAGAAGCTTACGGTCATTGGGATGATAGGCCAGATACATGGCATGAGCACTGCGAGCAGACCGCCCACGAAGCCCATGATGAGGATATAGAAGAGAGAGTGGCTTGCGTTGCCACCTTCCTGATATGCCTTCAGCTCATTGATAACCGGTTTCCAGAGGTCGCCGTCGGCAACTACGGATGCCGAGTCAGCCTCAACAGCCTCGCCGGCCGGTGCCACGGCTGCAGTGTCGGCAGCGGCAGCCTCCTCTGTAGCTTCCTCCTGAGCCTCAGGAGCATCGGCAGGACCGTTGCCCTTGTATGAGAACTCCACAGAGGTTGGAGGCATACAGCCAGAGTCGTTGCAGGCGCCATACTCCAGATAACCCTTCACAGAGTATGTCTTGCCCGTAATCTTATAGCGCTGCACGAAGGTAACGCTGTTCTCATAATAGCGAAGCTGCATACCGAAAATCTGGTCGTACTCCTTGATTTCCCTGCCCTGGGCCTTGAGCTTGCCTACTGCCTTCACGCCCTCAGCCTTCTCGGTGTGCATAGTGGCAGGGATTGGTCCGTCAGCAGGGATGTTGGGGGCATATACATGCCAGCCCTTGGCGATCTTACCCTTGAAGACCACATCGATTTCGGTGTCAGAAACCTGCTTCTGACTAACTGTGAAATGTACTGGACTTCCTTGTGCCCACAGCATGATAGCCATAAGCATCATGAGCGAAGTCGTAAACATTCTTTTGATTACTGAACTTTTCATTATTACTTTATTGTTTTTTTATTTTTATTTTTCTTCGATTGTTTATCAAGGTGACTCCAACAGGAATCCTTATATAGTTACGTCAATCCTCCTTCACGCCTTTGTGGGTCATGATGTCGAGCACGAAACGGTCGGTATCGTTCATGCCGCGGCTGCCGATGGCTGTGAGGTTGCGGATGCTCTGGTCCACATCGTCGTCGATGATTCCCTCGTATGAGGTGACATATTTGTGCTGCATGGCGAGCATCGCACTGAGCACCGCCGTGCTCACGCCGCTGGTGAGCTTCAGGGCGCAACTTGGCTTCGCACCGTCGCAGATCATTCCCGTAAGGTTTGCTATCATATTCTTCACCGAGAAGCAAATCTGCTCGAAGTTGCCGCCCATGAGATATGTGATACCGCAGCTGCTGCCCGTGCTGGCAACCACGCATCCGCAAAGTGCAGACAGCGTGCCGAGGTTTTGTTTGATATATATTGCCGTGAGGTTACTCATCACAAGCGCACGGATAAGCTCCTCCTCGGTGTTATGGTTCTCCTTGGCAAATACCACCACCGGCATGGTGGTGCAGATACCCTGGTTTCCGCTGCCGCTGTTGCTCATCACCGGCACCATGGCTCCCGCCATACGTGCGTCGCAGGCACAGCTTGTGGCAGACAGTATTCTGGAGAAGATGCTATCGCCCATGATTCCATGACCGAGCGGACTGCAGAGCGTCTTGCCCAGCTGGTGGCCATAGTTCTCGCGCAGTCCTGCCGCAGATGCAGCCTCGTTGAGCTTCTTGGCGTCGAGGATGAAGCGGATGTCGTCGAGCTTGGCAGTGTGGGCGAATTCATACACTTTACCCAGCGTCAGCCTGATGTCGTCGGCAGCCTGTGAGGCTTTAGCGGCACACGAAGCCACGTTGAGCAGCTCCTCTGCGTCCTTGCGCATGAAGACGAAATTGGTGTGGGAGCTCTTGATGCGAGCCTCAGCTTCCTTTCCGCCAGCCTTGCAGAGGGCGTTGATATACAGTTTGTCGGCGTCATCATGTTCGAGGGTTATCTTGATTCTTCCCTCGTCGATGTATTTCTTTCCACGCTCCACATCGTCCTTCGTGCAGTCGCGGAGCACTTCCAGACTGAGTTCAGGCTTTCCTGCCAGCGCTCCCAAAGCGATGGCGATGGGAAGACCGATCATTCCCGTGCCAGGGATGCCTACTCCCATGGCGTTCTTAAAAATGTTTGCACTAAGTCTGACATCAATAGTATCAGGCTCCGCTGCAAGCAGCTCTGTTGCTTTTGCCACACAAAGTGCCACAGCAATAGGCTCGGTACATCCAATAGCAGGCACAACCTGACGATGCATCAAGTCCAAAATAGCATTATACTCTGAAGGTGTAATCATAATATAACAAGGATAATAAAAGTATTGCACAATTATGTAGCTGCAAAAATAAGCATAATTATATTAACAAACACGTTTTTAGCCAATTTTTTATTTTGTAATTATGAAAAATATGCCTATCTTTGCAAAAAGAATAGACATTTGGTGAGAATATAATGGATTCCGGCACTAATTTCTCTGCCGGAATCCATTATATTATATTGCCAGGAAACACATAAAATCAAATAAAAAATAATTTTCATTATGGCTTACATGTCACAAGATGGCTACGACAAGATGGTAGCCGAACTGAAACGTTTGGAAAGTATTGAGCGTCCGAAGGCATCTGCCGCAATCGCAGAGGCTGCCGACAAGGGCGACCTTAGTGAGAACTCTGAGTATGATGCGGCAAAAGAGGCACAGGCTCATCTGGAAGACAAGATCAACAAGCTGAAGCTCGCCATCGCTGAAGCGAAGATCGTTGACACGTCACGCCTCAGCACCGACACCGTACAGATTTTGTCGAAGGTGGAGATGACAAACATCGCCACTAAGGCAAAGATGACATACACTATCGTCAGCGAGAGCGAGGCGAACCTCAAGGAGGGAAAAATCTCCATCAAGACTCCTATCGCACAGGGACTGCTCAACAAGAAGGTGGGCGACGAGGCTGAGATAAAGATTCCTCGTGGCACCATAAGACTGAGAATCGACAAGATTTCCGTAGAATAAAAACTATAGATTATGGACATTTTTTCTAAGATTGCTGCAGGCGAGATTCCAAGCTGGAAATGCGCCGCAAACGAGAAATTCTATGCGTTCCTCGACATCAACCCTCTGGTGAAGGGTCACACTCTGGTGATTCCACGCCGTGAGGTGGACTACTATTTCGACATGACCGACGAGGAGATTGCCGAAATGGCGGTATTTGCAAAGAAGGTGGCAGTTGCCATCAAGAACGCTTTCCCATGCCGCAAGGTGGGCATGGCGGTGCTCGGACTGGAAGTGGCTCATGCCCACGTTCACCTCGTGCCGATGCAGAACGAGAAGGACATGCTCTTCTCTAACCCTAAGCTGAAACTCACCGACGAAGAGTTCAAGGAAATCTCCGACAAGATCTTCGCTGAGTTCAACAAACTGTAATTACGCTGCCCCACTCTGGCTGAAGGAAAACTAAGAGCAGGGACACGACGGAAACTCCAAGAGATTTTTAACCCCAAACGGCATGATGACCGTTTGGGGTTAATTTTTTTTATGGACAAATTGCCATATAAGACAAGAAATGACGACACTCCTACCCTATCTCCGTACGGCTTTACTATTTCAACACACAATGTTCCACGTTATATCCCGTAAGCTCGACAAACGGTACTTGCTGTCGCGCATCGGCATTGTCCCATCTGATATTGACAGTGCGCTCCTCTCCGGGCATGAGGTGGAAATAATTGTCTGAATAGTCCACGGGCAGCACCTGACAACCATCGCCGGTCTTGAGGTTCAGCCTTATCATCATTGCCGGTGTGGAAGCGGTGTTCCGCAAAGTCAGAGTCATGCCGTTGCCGGACGGGCGTTTTACTGAAGCCGCCACATTCACCTGGGGCAGTGTGGCAAGCTGCTGCAGATTGCCTTCATCGGTAGACAGAACATAGAAATTGGTAGACAACGTCGCGTTATTGCTGTCTGCAAGTCTCAAACGGATGTAATACACCGTTCCGTCGATATTCCCGGGCACGGAGTCGGTGGCGAGAGCTGCCAGTTCTACGGTGGAGTCACCATTGGAGTTTACCATATTGCTATCCACACGGACAATATTGCCACGGATATCGAGCAGTTCGCGGGTTGCCACAAGGTCTTTATAGTTATCCGCCGTGCGGTTTACCACCTCGATGCTGCGTGTCAGGGCGTTACGCTGGATATGCAATGGTTCGCAAGCCTTGCGTGCGCCGAAGAAGGCTGCCGTAGGTTCGAAATAATAGTCATAACACTGCCATGTATAGCTTGGCCAGCAGGCGTGGCTCATCCAGATGAGCAGTCCCTGGCGGTATTTCGAGTCTGCCTCATACATCGCACGATAACCTTCATAGTTTTCCCATTGTGCCAGACGGGTGAAGTCGTCGGCAGACTCCGGTTTGCCGAACATACGTTCGACGATTGCCATGAACGAAGCGCCTCGCTGAGCGCCTGCCTGTGTGAAATCATGCTGTCCCCAGGCGTCGCCGGGTTCCCATTCTATCGGTTCTGCGAGTGTGCGGCGTGTGCCTTCCGGCGTCATCACGTTAGGCATGCCACGCTCGGTATGCAGTTTTCCGCTCTGCTTGGCGAAGTAGGTACGTGGCGGTTCCGCCCAATACGGTCCGTGTCCGCTCACTCCATCATCAGCCGAAGATGATATGTAGAGTAACTTCGGGTTCATCTCTGCCACAGTCTGCCGCAAACCGTCGTCGAGGGTCTTTGGAGGATAACCTTCGTTTCGTCCGCAATAGAGAGCAATCGACGGATGGCGGCGCATACGGCTTGTGAAATCACGGGCATTGCGCATGAACATCACCTCGTCGTCGGGATCCGGTCCGTCGGCAGGGTTGGCAAGCCAGAAGTCCTGCCACACCATGATGCCATACTTGTCGCAAGCGTCATAAAACTCCTCGTCGCCGGTCATTCCCACCCAGTTGCGAATCATATTGAAGTTCATGTCGCGGTGCAGGCGCACGGCAATGTCATATTCCCTCTGGCGATAGTTGAGGTTAGACTCCGGGAATCCCCAGTTTCCGCCGAGCGGCACGATGCGTCGCCCGTTGACGAAAAGTTTCAGCTGCGTGTCAGGGTCGGCATATCGCATCTCCCTTATACCTGCCTTGTAGTGGATGCGGGCAGTGGCGTTGTGGCTCTGCTGATTGTCTGCCAAAAACTCAAATCCGGCATCATGCAGATATGGTTCGCCATGTCCGTTTGGCCACCAGAGGCGTATGCGCCGGTCGCACAGGGTCTGGTATTCGTCGGGACTGAACACCACCTCTCGCTGTTCTCCGGCTTTCAGCGTGATATTCTTTTCAAACTTCAGATTGCCTATCCATCCTCTCAGCGTTCCGCTCACTTCCTTGTCGAGCCAGTTGTGCGCCAACACGCGTGGCGTCATGGTGGCAAGGGTGTCGGGCAGATTGTCGAAACGGGTGCTTACTACGGGGTCTGCGAGTGTTACGGAAGCAGTAGAAGTAAGATAGACATCGTTCCAGATACCGATATCACGACCGCGGATAGTTGATATCCAGTCCCAGCCGATAGTGGCATGGAAGGTGGGGTTGTCTGCTCCGAGTATGCCGCCGTTGAAATCGGTGTTCAGATGGTTTTTCTCCTTTATCGCTCCGGGATGTGCATTCTTGTGGATAAGCACGGCGAGTGTGTTTACTCCTCCGTTGAGATATGGCGTGATGTCGGCTACGGAACGGGTGAAGGCTCCCTCTATACGGTCTATCTTCTTGCCGTTGACCCACACATCGGCTTTCCAGTTGATGCCGTCGAAATTCAGAAGCACCCGCTGTCCGGCCATCTCCTTCGGCAGGGAGAAGGTGCGGCGATACCAGAAGTCGGAGTTGAAATATGAATCGCTGATGCCGAACATATTGTCGGCATAGTCTGGATTGGCAAGAGCGCCATAGTTGACGAAACTGGTGAGCACGGTGGCTGGCACGGTGGCTGGAATCCAACTGTCATCGGTGGCAAACTGTCCGGTGGAAACCTTCTCACCTCCTGCTTTCACCTGTGACGCGCGGCACACTTTCCAGTCTCCGGCATTGAGCATCATGCGGTTGTCGGCATATCCACCGTTTGCTGATTCCATACCGGGGCGGGTTGCAGACTCCGTGTCGCGCCGAACGCCCTTTCCTTCAACCTTCAGTTCGCTCAGCACGTATGCCTTGGTTGGCACATCGCCGGTCTTCGCCACATCAATGCTGCCGCCGTCCATGGTGACTCTGACATAGCGGCAACTGACGCTGCTGAGTTTTATGCGGTCGGTGCGCCGCTTGCTGTTGTCGGGCAGCGTTGCCACACGGCGCCATTGCCGGGCGTCGTCGCTGACTTCTATATATCCATGCTTGGGTCGGCGTATCCACGAAAGGTCAACGAACGACACCTCTGACTTTGCCGCCAGGTCTACCTGTGCCCATTCATGTCCCTCGCCGGCACTCATCCAGGCGCTTCCGAAACGGGAGTTTGGTATGACATCGGCAAGCACCCGCCCACCGTCCTTGTAGAAGTCGATATTGAAGACTGTCCAATATACAGCTCCTTCCATATCCAACTCCAGGCGCATGGCCGTGATGTCCCGGCAGTCAGCGGGCAGGTCGAACTGCAGATTGATGTCGCGCTGCGGCAGCATGCTTGTCCCGGTCTGCTTGTTTGGGTCGCTGCTCACCTTGCTCTTCGACAAAGTGCCGGGCAGCTTGCCGCCCCGGTCTTCTGCCACCACACGCCATCCGCCTTTCTTGCCGGTCGGCACAAGCACTTTTATACTGTAGCCTCCATGTGCCTTCGCCTCATCGTATGCCACATAGCAGCGCAACTTCATGCGGTCGGCTTTCACCGACATCGCCGTCCACTGATATTGCAGGCTGTTGCTGCTGCCCATCAGCGTGTTGCGGGTCCACTCCCCACCGTCGATTGCCCATTCCCGCTCGCGTCTTGGCAGCGGTCCGGCGGCATCGCATACGGTGAGTGTCGGCGGCATCGCGGTTGTCACGATGCCATCGGTGAGAAGTTGTCCTGTGAGATTGTAGTCGAAACATGATGATGTGCGCACCTGGCGCATCAACGACAGGTTGTCATCGGCATCGGGATTGGCAGCAAAGGCTGCTGATGCGAACAAAAATGCCATTAGGCTATTGGCTATCCTACGGTAACAGATCATATATAATAGGTTTTAGATGCGAAGTTAAGAAAAGTATTTGAAACGGCAAGCGTTAATTCATGAAACAAACGTTCAGTGACGAAAAAAGCCAGAGACCATCGGGCTATCAACACCCATTGGCCTCCGGCTATATCACAAGCGGCTGTCATACCGCGCAAAAGTCCGTTATGGCATCTTACCATGTCACGCTCATACCCATCGATATGCTGGCGTTTGAGCTGAGAGGGATACATTCCTTGCTGGTCTTGCCAAGGATGTGGTCCATGCCGATGAAGAAGTTGTAGCCCTTCGGATGGATGTTCACCACATATCCCATGCTTGTAGCAAAGCTGCTTGCCGCAAAGCTGATGCCCCCGTCAAGCCACTTGAGGGGTTTCCAATTGGCGCTCAGTCTGCCTTCTGTCCATGAGTATTCTCCCTTGATGCGTGTTGTGCTGAGCAGACCGAAGCTTATCTTGCGGTATGCCGGCAACTGATACTCACAGCCCACATTCAGTGTGGCTCCCAGTCCTGTGGTGCGACTTCCCTTGTCGCCTTTGTCCTGCAGGTTTATGAAGTCTGTTATCTGGTCACTGTATTTGTCTGTCTGGTCATCGATGGTTCCCGGGCGGTCGCTATTCACTGAAGTGTCATGGAATCCGCTGAACTCGAAGCTCTTGTTCTTGTTGGTTGCCTGCATGTCGTTGCTCCAGCTCATGAATCCGAGGTCGAGCACCGAGGCGCTCACCGTCCAGTCTTCGTTGATCTTATACACGGCACCCAGGTCGAGAGCCATACCGAAGCCTCCGAGTCCGGCTCCATCCACATCGATGTCGTCAATCTTCTCGTATGTGCCGGCACCTGCCGTTTCATACTCCTTTTCCTTCATCTTATACTGGAATCCCTTCATCGAGACATCTGCCTGAGCGTCACCGCTGATTGTCCATTTCTCCGGTGCCGAGAGGTCTGCCTTCACGTCCTTGAACTTGAAGTCGGCACGTGCCACTCCGAAGAGGAGTTTGAATTTCGCACCTACTCTCAGCTTCTCGTCGATATTGCGTGAATGACCGAACGCCAGTTCCACATACGACTGTGCGTGGGCGCTGATGTCACCGATGTTGTAGCTGTTGTTGCCGGTGTTGCGTGCAAACTCGAAGAGTTCGTATGGCAATACCATACCAAGCGATGACTTTGAATTGAGTTCCACGGTGTTGTATCCGCCGAACGCCTTGAAGCCGGCAGCGAGAAGCGCCACTGACACGTCGCCCACCACTCTGTTGTTGCCGGTGGAGAATCCGTCGAGCGCCTTGGCATCGGAGATATAGGGGTTCATGAAGGTCGTCATCTTCTTGTTGCTGTCGATGCCGAAGCGTGGGTTCTTCATCACCACGTCTTCATAACCGAAGTTTCCCTGAAGACTGATGTTCACGTTGCCGAGACCTGGAATGGAAACGAAGTTCTGGTCGTTGCCGAATGCCGGGTTCATAGTGTTGCGGGATGCGAACTGGTCGGTGAAATACGCCGAATTCAGGTTCTGCGCCATTGCCGAGCTACCGGCGGCAAGCATTGCCACGGCGAGCATATTCTTTATCTTAAGACTTGTCATAATCAGGTTTTGTGTTTAAAGGTTAACCTCAAATCCGCAACTACGCGCCT
>NZ_FR892635.1:0-3378 GCF_000436015.1 Prevotella sp. CAG:592
CAAGCCCTAATGACCGATTTGGGTTAAACACCAAGCCCTGACCACCGCATATTGAGACACTTTCTCAATCATCCCGGTAGTCAGGGCTTGTTCTGTGTTGTTCTGTTTCTCTTTCGTATTACTCAAAGTAATACAAGAATGTGGCAACGCCTTCGAGAGCCTTCTTGCCAGTCTCCTTGATTTCGATACGGAATTTGATTTCAGCCTTTGTCACACCGCGCAGGTTGGCGATAGACTGCAGGTCGGTTACGAGGCGGATGCTCTCGCCAGACTTCACTGCCTGTCCGAATTTCATCTTGTCCATACCGTAGTTCACCATCATCTTCAGGTTGTTCACCTCGATGATCTGGTTCCAGAGATATGGAAGCATGGATAGAGTGAGATAGCCATGGGCGATGGTAGTCTTGTATGGACTCTCCTCCTTGGCCTTCGCCGTGTCCACATGAATCCACTGGTGGTCGAGCGTAGCGTCGGCAAACATGTTGATGCGCTCCTGAGAGAGCTCCACATAGTCAGAAGTTCCGAGGTTCTTGCCCAGATAGGCAGCGAACTCGTCGTAGTTGTTGATGATCAGTTTTGCCATTTTCTTGATGTATTTATTGTTTATATGTGTGTTATTTTCTTACGGATGCTGTCTCCGCGCTCCTATTGTTTGTAGTCGTTTTTCGTGATGTTTGTCTCGAAGAGTTTCTTTCCCGGATGCTTTGTTGAGTGGAATGTATACATGAAGTTGTAGCCCGCCTCTTTGTATGGCCTCACCGAAGTGGTGCCACGCAGTGCCTTAATCATATCCTCCTTGATTTCAGAGTTTGCTATTGCCGTGGTGTCGGCAGGTCCCTTCACCGAGAGATAGTAGTGTAGCGTGAGCGTCTGTTTGTCAAACGTCATGCTGTCGGTCACTATCGCCTCGTTGATCTGCACGGGGCAGTTCTTCTCCGTGTATTCCTTCGCCTCCCTTGCCGCACGGTCTTCCAGACTCTCCTGACATGCCGACAGAGCCAATGCAGCAGCGGCAAGCATTATTGTTTTTCTTGTTGTCATATATATGCGCTGTTATAAGTCGTATCGTTTCGTTGCAGTCTGGGTTGGATGCCACACCTTATTATAAATTATATATATGGTTTCATTATATAAGTATATATAGCTTCGTGGCGATGTTCCTGCATCATCCGGCTGCGATGCAAAGGTACAAATAATATCTGAATAACAGGCATTTGTCAACAAACTCTTCAAACTCACACATCAGAAGAAAGACCCGAAGGAGATTCTCGTGAGCGAGATAAAGTACACCACATACTTTCATGCTGCTTGCCCTTAGTCTTTCAGACTATTTCTTTTCGAAATGCTGGTAATCCTGCGACCGCTTCCATCCGCCTCCCCATGTGAAGCCACGCTTCCTGAATTCCTTGTAGGCAAGGTCGTTGCGGTCAATCTTATATTTGAAGTCCTTTGAGCGGTCGGCATATCGCCGTGCGCTCAGAGGACTTACCGTTATCTTCCCGTTCGCCCCCTTCCTCACGTATGGATTATACAGAGGGTTCAGGTCGATAGCCTTGCCGTAGCTGTGGTTTGAAGGCACCTTCGTGCCGGCCACATATCTGAAATTGAAACACGACGTGTTGTTTGCCTCCATCGACTTCAGGTCGTCAGCCCCGTAGTTGTCTATGAGCACCATCCTCTCTATGGGATATTTCTTGGCGAAGAGTGTCTCGAAGATTTCCACCAAGTCGTTGGCGATGCTCTTGTGGCACACCAGCTCTCCCAGACAAATCTTGCCCTTGTCGTTCCAATGCAGCACCTTCACGTAGCGCAGCGACTCGCGGCTCACCGTGCAGCCTTTCTTATACGATTTGCCCTGCATCCTCTCGAAAACGCGGTCTGGAATGGGTTCGCTCATGAAACATTTATTCAGGTCGTAGCCTCGTAGCGTCAGACTGCTTATCGTCTTGCCAGCCTCCCAGTTCTTCAGGACTGTTCTCTCTCCTCCGGGTCTTTGGTCTTTTTCCGTTACGGATGCCTTCTGTTGGCTGCCGTCCGTCAGGTTTGTCGCCTCTACGGATGTAGCCTGTCGTGCGTCGTCCGTCAGGTTTGTTGTCTGCTTTGCATAGGCAAATCCAGTGGCGAGGCATATGGCAACAAACGTTGCTGCCATGGTGATGATGGATGGTCTTCTGTTGGGAAAACTGTGATTGTCTTTCATATTGTCGTGAAGTTCTTTTATCCTAAATCGGTCATTAGGGACTGCAAGCAGTTATTAAAAATATACCTTAACGGTCTAATGACCGTTTGGTGGTTGTCTTGCTGCCGTAGTGAAAGCTCCTGTCTGGCGTTTCCTTTCGCTCTTCGGAGTCGGCAGCTTACTGTGTGTGATACCGTATTTATGCCTTGTCTTACGGCATGGAATACTGCAAATATATGTTTTTTTTCGCTAACAGAGGCATTTTTGTTCTATAAACGATATTGTTTGGATAATTTTTCTTACCTTTACACCCCGAATGACTTAGTATCTTAATTTAGTATATAAAATATAGATATAACTTTAATTCTAGTAAACTTTAAATCTATGGCATTAGAAAAAACCTTAATTTTGCTAAGACCGAGTGCTTTGTCGCGAGGTTTAGCAGGAGAAATTCTCAGTGTCTTCTATAAGAAGGTGCTGCGGATCTGCGGTTTGAAGATGATGCTGCCCGACGAAAAGATTTCTGACGGCCATTATTCCCATCTCGCAGGCAAGAGTTTCTTCAGGCGCGCCAGGGACCCCGCCTGTCGTGGCAGTATGTCTGAAGAGTGTAGAAGCAGCGTTGGCTGTGGACATTCTTTCAGAGTCAAATGGATGCAAAGCAGCTCCGTTGTCTGTTCGGAACATTTGTCGCATAAGTTGGCTGGAGTGTATCGTGCTTGCGCATGATTCTCTTGAGGACGCAGCGACAAAGTGGAATACGGTTCTTCCGCATCGACAAGTTCTTCGATAGGAAACCGGGTCTGCTATCCAAATTATATGCTTCTGACGATATTTAATTTTTTAATTATTTTTTATTGTTACGTTTTACTGACGGTGGAGTTTACGCTCCCTGTTGGGCCCCTTTCGTCAGACAGGCAAAAATAATGACGGAACCTGATGTTTCTCCTTTCCCTGGAGACATCCGGTTCCGTCAGTTTTTTGATGCAGTTGATGAGTTAGACATTTTCTAATTACTGACTGGAAAATCTCCAATCCGTCTGTCACTACTGTCCTATTTTCAATGGTCTATCTATATTATAATCCGAACGAATGCTTGCCGCTGCCCACCTTCTTCTTGAATCCGTTGGCGAGCTGTATGGTGGCGTCGCAGCCTACGGGGATTTCTACGGTGATGGTGTCGGCAGAGCAGTATACGG
>NZ_FR892635.1:3415-6642 GCF_000436015.1 Prevotella sp. CAG:592
AGCGTCGTGGTGTGAGCCTTCACGTATGTCAGGTCGCCGGGCAGGGTGGGGGAGATGAGAAGGTGGCGCATGCCATTGGTGCCAGGCATGTTGCGTATGCCGGCAATCTCCTTGAACAACCATTCGTCAATCTGCCCCATCATGAAGTGGTTCCACGATGATCCCTGGCGAGGGTCCCATTGTTCTGTGAGCGTCGTGGCTCCCTGTTTTATCTGGAAACCATAGCCCGGAGTGTCGTAGTGGTTGAGCATCTTGTATAGCAGTTCGTCCTTGCCGTTGGCAGCCAGTGTCATGAACAGGTATCTGTTGCCCACGTCGCCGGTCGTCAATCTGTTGCCGTGCTTCTCGATGTCAGAAATCAGCGACTGCAGCACCGCCGCCTTGTTCTTTCCCGTTATGCCGAGGAAGAGCGGCAGGGCGTTTGATGTCTGGCTGCCGGAACCATAATAGCAGGAGTCAGCCTTATAGAATTCCCGGTTGAATGCTTCCACGGCATAGTCGCGTATCCTGGAGTATTTCTCCACGTCAGCCTTGTTTCCGGTCATCCTGGCAGCCTTTGTCAGCAGCTGCAGGTCGAGGATATAGTGAGCCGAGGCAACGAGTGGTATCGGTGTGTTATGGCAGAATCCGGCTTTGCCCTCCACCACGTCGTACCAGTCGCCCAGTCCGTGGCTCACGATACCGTCTTTTGCGCGCCCCGTGAGATAGTCCACATAGCGGCGCATGGCCTCGTAGTTGCGGGTGATGATGGAGTTGTCGCCATACTGCTCATAATACATGAACGGCATTATCAGCAGAGTGCTTCCCCATTCAGGTGAGTCGTCGAAGAGGTTTCCGAACGACACATATTGCGGTGCCGTGGTAGGCACCATTCCGTCAGTCTTCTGCGTATCCGTGATGTCGCGTATTATCTTCGGGGTCAGCGTCGTCATGTCGTAGTTGTAGAAGAGACTCGGTCCCACGAGGTGGTCCTGCTCCAGCCATCCCAGTTTTTCGCGGTGCGGACAGTCCGTCAGCACACCCTGCATATTGCTCCTTTCGGCACGCTCTATCAGACGATGGGTCTGTGTGAACAGCGGGTTGGAACATTCGAATTCTGAACCCTCTTCGGCAGAGTTGTATATGAAGCAACTCTTGAGGTCGGCAATCACCGGCAGGTTGTCAGGATTTGGTTCGCCCTCGAGCACAGCATCCTCCACCTGTATGTATCTGAAACCATAATAAGAGAAGTGCGGATGCCATGTCTCTGTGGTGTCGCTGCCGATGGTATATTCGTAGTAATGCTGGCGGCCCGTCTGTCGCTGGTCGCATACACCCTGCCTGTTCAGATTCTCCGACACGAGCATCGTCACTTTCTGTCCAGGTCTTCCCTTCACTCTGATTTCAGGAAATCCCGCCAGGTTCTGTCCCATGTCAGCAATGAAGGTGTGAGGAGAGACGCTGCGCTTGGTCTTTGCCGATGCCGGTGCTACGGAGTCTAGAGGCAGATAATGCCACTCCTTGATGGCGAAGCGCTCCATAATCTTCACAGGCGGTGCCGTCTGGGGACTGAGTTTTCCGTCCGTTCCCTCCGTCAGCACGGCGTCTTTCCATTCCGTGTCGTCGAAGTGGGCGAGGTCGAACCCACTCTGTGTCAGTCTGGCGTCGAACGATTCTCCGCCGTAGATACTGTTGAAGGTAATGGGGCTGAGGGCATATTTCCACGACCCGTCGCTGACAATCGTCTGACTTGTGCCGTCGCTGTAGTTTATCTCCAGTCGCAGTATCATCTGCGGCGCACCGAAGCTGGTCATCAGCTTGCTGTATCTGTTGCCACGCTGCACGTTGAAGAATCCGTTGCCGAGCAGAAGGCTTATGGCATTGTGACCTCCGGTGAGCAGAGAAGTCACGTCGTAGGTATTGTAGTATACGGTCTTGGAGTATTCGCTCCATAGCGGTGCAAATTCGCTGTCGCCCACCTTCTTGCCGTTGATGCGCATCTCGTAGTGGCCCATGCCGCTGACGTATGCCACGGCATCGGTCACCGTCCTGCCGTCGTTGGAGAATCCCTTCCTCATGATTATGCTCCGTGCCGAGAGAGAGTCTACGGCGTTCCATTTCTCCTTGAAATAGTCTTTCTTGAATTCCGCGTTAGAGAATCTGCCCTCCGGCAGACGGGCGTCGGCTTTGGTTATGGCGCCAATCCATCTTGGAGAGATACCGCCGGCAGACAGGTCGGCAGAAGCTGGTACGATGCGTATCTTCTGTCTTGCGCTCCATTCCGAAGGCTTCCCGTCTTTGTCCCATACCCTCACCTGCCATTCGTATCCGTGTCTGTTTGCCGGCAGGTCAGGTGTGGTGATGTTCTGGCTTTCGGCAGATTTCCTTTTGCCGGAGTCATATACGGTCTTGCCCGTAACGCTCTCGGTGATGATTATCTGATAGGCTTTCTGACGGTCGTTGACGGCATCTGACGTCATCTTCCAACCGAATCTTACATCGCCCTGGCTGACTGCCAGTTCCCTTTGATAGTTGCATGATGTTCCGGTTATCGTTATCTTGGCTTCTGCCGAAAGGGCTGCCAATGCCAGAAGTGTTGCTATAGTGGTCTTTCTCATTTACCTTGGATTATTCAATCTTTCCATACTTTTTTGTTCTCAATCTTCCCGTTTCTGATTTCAGCCTCTACGGTGCGCCCACCAGTGGCTTTCAGTCTGAATCTGGCGTTTATGTCTCGTGGCCATGCCGGGAAGAACAGCAGTTCGCCGTCCGGCTTCTCCTGTAGCAGCATTTCCTGCAGACCAATCATCGACGCTCCGCCCTTGTTGCAGTCGGGAGCCCAGTCGTAGCCGGGATCCCAGAAGGCAGGAAAGCGGTAAGGTCCGTCGGCGAGCTTCTCACTGTTCAGGCGTAATGCCTCGTCAGTCAGTCCCAGACAGGCAGCCCAGATATTGTCCTGTTTCCATCCCTTGGTGGCTCTCATTTCCACAGCGTGAGGATCTTTCAGATATGTGTTGCGGCCGATATTCAGATTGTCTCTGCCCATGCAGTATATCCTCCATGGAAATACGGGATATAGCTGAGGTGTCTCAATGTTCTGTATCCTTGCCCATACTATAGCCGGGGCGATGCAGGTGTCGCCGCTGATGGTGCGTAGCGGTATTTCGGGAATGCGCTTCATGATGCCGTTGAGGCTGTCGCCATTGTATTCAGTCCATTGTCGGGCGACTGTCTGCAGGGCGGCCACG
>NZ_FR892635.1:6670-31775 GCF_000436015.1 Prevotella sp. CAG:592
CGCTCGACGGGTTGTATGCCATCTTGTAGGTCTCGCAGCCCGAAGATGGGTATAACATCAGTTTGCCGTCGCCCGTGAGAGGTTTCACCCCGAGCTTCTTGGCTATATACTGGTAGTGCTCGTCGAAGAAAGTGAGTGTCTGTCGTATTATTGGTTCATATTTCGTGATGTCCATGCCGCTGTATTCATGCGCCAGCATTATCATCGAGCAGAACTCCAATGCCGTGTCCCACTGGTATTCCAGCCATGCGTTGCGCTCCATTCCCGGGTCGTCGCCGGGTTTGTGCTTGCCGTATTCTGTGGGGTTGGGCAGTCCGCAGTTCTCTATCTGCTCTGCGAACGAAGCTCCGTCGTGTCCCCAATAGAAACGGGTGCGTCGTGTGGCGTTTGGCAGCATCCGCAGATATGTGTCAAACTGTGCCGCCATCATATTCGTGTCGCCGCTCTTGAGCATGGGCCAGTATACGAGGCGCTGGTTCTGTGCCGTCATGGTGCCGCCGCCCCATTTGCGGAAGTCGGGAGTGAAGGGGCATTTCGGATCAGCGAAGACGGGGTCGAAGGTGAATAGCGAACCGTTGAATTTCGTGGGATATTCGCTGTAGGCATTGCATCCCAGCATGTAGCGGAAGAGTTCGTAGTTGCGAGCCATGCGTGCAGCTTCGCCTTCGGCAATGATATGGCTGCGCTGCCAGAACTGGTGCCACCACTTTGCGCTCTGTGTCTTTGATTTCGTTGCCGACAGAGGCTTGACTGTCGTATCTCCGGTATAAAGGTCGATGCTGACAGTGGCTTGTCTGATATCTGTGGCAGTATAGTTCCATGCCTTGAAATCTGTGGAGGCATAGGTGCCGGTAGACGTGCCGGTGAACCTGAAGCCGGGCATCGTGATGTTTCCGCCGAATTTCAGTCCGCCGATAGGATTATATAGTTCATCCTTTATTTCCGACAGTCCTTCCCTCTCCACGGTATAGTCGAATACGGTGTTGTTGCGGTTTGTGTGCCAGAAGTCCAGAGTATTATAGCCGGCTTTGATGGAGTCGGCAAAGGTGGTGCAGTCTTTCGGTATGTTCCATTTGTATGATCCCTGCTGGCATTCCGCCTTGGTGACCAGTCTGTCTTTGTATCTCCACGACTCATAGCTCAGCGTGGCGTTTCGCTTTTGTGCGGAAATGATTTCCACGAACACTTTCGGCTGATACACATCCGCCCAGATTCTTATCTTTGTACCGTCGCCTTTGATATATATGGCGCCGTCGTCGAGCGATAGCCTTTGTTCGAAACTGTTGCCGCAGAACGGCTGTCCGTCGATTTTCAAGCGGAAGCGTCCTGCTTTGAGCAGGGTATTGTTCTCGTCGAGCATCCCGCTCTTCGAAAGATAGAACAGCACATCACCGTTCTCCACCCACACGTTCATCCCCACATCGTGTCCGCCGCAGGGCATCGACCCTGCGGAGTTCTCGCTCTGTGAGGTCCACACATAGTCCTGGGGCTTGTAGTCTGTCTTTGTCTTGTTTGCAGCATTGCCCTGTGCGGTGGAAATCAGAGCACAAAGCATCGCAATCGCCGCTGCCAATCTCTTTTTCGATATGATGATCATCATTAGAGTAGTTTCCTCGTTTTAGTTATATAATGAGGACGCGTGACATAGGCTTTTGTAATGTATAGCTTTACAACAGCTTGCGGTCTTTTGGTTTCTTATCTCTAGTTTCTGCCATATACCCGTGCCATTATCGCTCCGCTGATATTGTGCCATACGCTGAACACGGCGCCTGGGATAGTGGCGAGAGGGTAGGCGGCGAAATGAAGGGTGGCGAGAGAACTGGCGAGACCGGAGTTCTGCATACCCACCTCTATGGAGATGGCTACACACTTCTTGTGCTCCAGTCGGAGCAGTCTGCCGATGCCGTAGCCCAAGGTCAGTCCGCAGATGTTGTGGAGCATCACTACGAGCATCACGAGAAATCCGCAGGTGAGCAGTTTCCCGGCGTTGTGTGCAACGATGATACCAACGAGCAACACTATTGTCAACGACGAGAATGCCGGCAGGTAAGCCACCGCCCGCTTTGTGAACTCTGGCATATACCGTTGTATCATGAAGCCCACAAGTATGGGCAGGATGACAACCTGAAGAATGGAGAAAAACATGCTCACGGCATCCACATGTACGAAGGTGCCGGCAAGAAGCCATGTTATTATCGGAGTGAGGAAAGGGGCGAGTAGGGTAGACGTCGCCGTCATTCCTACAGACAGGGCGAGGTCGCCTTTCGCCAGATATGTTATCACGTTAGATGCCGTGCCGCCGGGACAGCAGCCGACGAGGATCACCCCCAGCGCCAAGTCCTCAGGCATTTGGAACAGACGAGTGAGGAGCCATGCCGTTATCGGCATGATGGTGAACTGAGCCAGACATCCGATGATGACATCCTTAGGTCGGCTGAACACAATCCTGAAGTCGGTAGGGTTCAGCGTCAGTCCCATGCCGAACATCACCACCCCCAACAGCGGATTTATCCATATCGTGTCGATGCTGCCGAGCGGGGTTGGGAAAACAACCGAGAGCACTCCGATGGCGAGTACTATCAGTCCCATATTCTTTGCGATGAAGTCGCAAATGCGTTTCGTCATTGTTGTATGTGTATTTAAGTTTGTCATGTCTGTTTCCTTGAACCCAAAACGGTCATCAGACCGTTCAATGGTAGTATTTTATAACTCCTTGCAGTCCCTGATGACTGATTTGAGTTGAAATTCTGGAGCAGTACCCGCCGACAGATTTGCGGCAAAAGGAAATAGGAGGAAAACCATTTCTTTTTTCCTCCTATTCTAATGATTAACCCCTATTTTTATCACGGCCTGATTGCCGTTGGGGATATAGTCTTATTTCTTTTCGCCGATCTGCTTCATCATTTCCTCTATGGCTGCTTTCAGCTGTCGGTCATTGCCGTTGAGGAAATCCTCCGGTGTGTTATATACGGTGATGTCAGGGTTCAGCTGAGTGTTCTCTGCATATTTTCCGTCGAGAGTCATACATCCCACCTGCGGAATTCCGAATACCATGGTGTTGTCGATCATCGTCTCCCACCATACGGCAGTCATTGTGCCTGCCACTGGAGTACCGATGAGCTTGCCGATGCCGAGAGTCTTGTATACCATAGGGAATCCGTGACCGTTGCTGTAGTCGTCTTCGCAGATGAGCACACACGAAGGTTTTGTCCACTTGTTGAACGGGTCGCGGCCGATATAGTTGCCTCGTGGCATGAAATTCTGGTATTCCTTGCCGTTGAGCAGAGTACACAGGTCGTCGTGCAGCCATCCTCCACCATTGTGACGGTCGTCAACGATGACAGCCTCACGGTTGCGGTTCTTGTCGCTCAGGAGCTCGCGGTATACGGTGCGGAAGCTCTCGCTGTTCATCGCTCTTACGTGTACGTAGGCGAGGCGACCACCCGACAGGCTGTCTACCAGCTGGCGGTTGCGGTCAACCCAACGCTTGTAGAGCAGGTCGTCAACGGCGTTCATCGACATTCCCTTTGTCGTTACATCGAATGAGCGTCCGCTCTTCGGGCGGATTGTCAGGCGTACTGGTTTGCCGATTTTGCCGTCGAGTAGCGGGAAGTAGTCCATGCCGGCCTTGATTTCCGTGCCGTCAATCTTCTCTATGATGCATCCGGACTTCACGTCAGTCTGCTTGCAGGCAATTTCGCTGCCCTTTATCACTTCGGCAATCTTCAGGCCGTCGCCGGTGTAGTCCTCGTCGAAGAAGAGACCGAGACTTGCAGTCTGCAATGAAGCCCATGAGCCGGAGTATCTTGCACCGGTATGCGAGGCGTTCAGCTCACCGAGCATTTCGCTCAGCATCTCCTGGAAGTCGTGATTGTTGTTGATATAAGGCAGGAAGCGTTCGTAAGTCTTGCGGTAGCCCTCCCAGTCAACTCCATGAATGTTCTTGTCATAGAACTTGTCTTTCACCTGTCGCCAAACGTGGTCGAACATATATGCGCGCTCCTTGTATGGCTGGTAGTTGAACTGAGCCTCAAACTCTATGTTCTTCACGGCTTTGCTCTGTGGCGTCACCTTCTTGATGCCTCCGTCGGCAGCGAGATAGATTTCCTTATAAGACTTGTCGAACATCATTTCTCCATTGCCCACGTTCTTTATCAGCAGCTCCGTGTTTCCGGTCATCAGGTCGCGGTGCCATAGGTCCATGCCTTTCTCAAACGCCACATTGTAGTAGATGTTCTCGCCATCCTTGTCGAGTAGGATGTCGCCGAGGAACGAAGGAGTGACGGTGAGTCGCACGATGCGGTCACGACAGTTTTCGAGGTCGAATTTCAGAGGCTCCATTTCCTTTGCCTCCGGTTTCTCCATTTCCTTCTTTTCCTTTTCTTCCTTCTTCTCCTCTTTCTTCTTCTCCTTTTCGGTCATGTTTTCCTTTGCCAGCGCACGCTCTTCCTTATTCATGCGGTAGCGTTCGTAGGCTTCAAGGTCGAAGAACATGAGATAGGCATCGTATTCTGCGCCCCAGCTGCCATGGCTGCGGTAGCCGGCACGGTCGCTGCAGAACAGCATCGCCTTTCCGTCGAGCACCCATTTGGCATTGCTTTCGTTGTATCCGCTCTCGGTGAGGTTGTGAATCTCGCCGTTGCCGGAAGCATTTACCAAAGCGATGTCTGAATTGTTCCATCCGCCCACACCGATGTATGAAGAGAGCAGCCATTTGCTGTCGGGGCTCCATGTGAAGTCGATGTCGCCGTCGCTGTAAGAATAAACGAACTTGCCGTCCATCGCCGTCTTCACATTCTTGCCTTTGGCATCCATGACGCGCAGGGTTCCACGGTTTTCCCAAAAGGCAATCTGCTTGCCGTCGGGACTGAATTTAGGTTGGAATGAAGTCTGGTCGGATTGTGTCAGACGTGCCTCCACGAGTTCAGTAGCGTAAGCGAACTGCTTCTCATCCTTGTTCTTCATTGTAGTGGCATAGATCTGCCACACACCATTGCGCTCCGAATCATAGATTATAGTGCGGCCGTCTGGCGAGAAGTCGATGTAGCGTTCCTGCTCAGGAGTGTTCGTAATCTGCTTTGTGGTGCGGTATTCTATGGATGTTACATAAACATCGCCATGCATGACGAAACCGATTTCCTTTCCGTTAGGCGACAGTTTGATGTTGTATGCTCCGGAACTTCTGATTTGGCGTATAAGCTCCTTTCCCTCGGTGTCGGCGGCAATCCTGATGGAAGTCTTTTGTGGCTGTCCGCCGTTGCGCACGGTATAAATCTCACCGTCGTAGCCATAACACAAAGTGCCGTCGGAGGCTGCCGAAAGGAATCGCACTGGGTTCTTCTCATGATTGGTTATCTGTGTCTCCTTGCCGTCTAGAGTGCGGTGGTATATGTTCAGAGTGCCGCTTTGTTCGCTCAGATAGTAGAACGACTTGCCGTCGGCAGACCACACAGGGTCGCGGTCCTCACCGTCGAATGTAGTCAGCTTCCTGAACGAGTCGCCGCTCTTGAGCCATACGTCGCGAGTGATAGGCGAGCGGTGGTGCTTGCGCCATTCGTCCTCATAGCCTTTGCGGTCGATGTAGATCACATCTCCGGAGGCGTTGATGTCGAGGGCATCCATGGTGATGTCGGAAAACAGTTTCGGACGTCCGCCATCCATTCCTACAGTGTATACCTGAGGGTAGGAGCCTGCGAAGATGATAGACTTGGCTGTTGGCATGATAGAAGCCTTGAACATGATGGTAGAGTTGTCTTTCCATCTCAGAGGATATTCGCTGCCACTGTTGGTAGTGACGCGTTTGGGAATACCGCCGTTGGCATCCATTACCCACACGTCAATGCTTCCTTCTCGATTAGAGGCGAAGGCGATGTGGTTGCCGTCGGGACTCCACACTGGGTAGGAGTCGAAAGCCGCATTGGAGGTAATCTGTTTCGCCGTGCCACCGCTTGACGGAACGGTGAAGATATCGCCTTGGTATGAGAAGGCGATAGTCTTGCCGTTGGGCGAGATTGCCGGGTGGCGCATCCATAGCGGGTTGTCCTGAGCCTGTGCTGCAAGGCCGTAGGCGCCAAGGAGAGTCGCTAAAATAAGTTTGTTCATGGTTGTATTGATTTAGTTAATATGGATAATTCATGAAAAAATCCCAACCGAAGTCGTTTGTGCTTGGCTGGGATGTTTTATTTAGCTTGTATTCTTCTCTTTTATTTCTCTTCAGAGTCGATGGCCTTGATCTTCTGCTTGATGAGTTCCAGATCGTCCTTCAGCTTCTGCACCTTGCGGTTCATCTCGTCGATGAGGCTGTTGCCCTTCTTGCTTGAAGCGTTGAGGAAACCGAGGTTATTCTCATAGGTCTGTATCTCCTGCTTCATCTGTTCGGCACGGCGCTGCAGTCTTGTGCGCTCATTGTCGAGAGCATCCTCGCCACGCTTAGCCACATTCTTCAGGTTTGTCTTGAAGTTGTTCAGGCGGCGACGGGCTGTAGAGATGTTCAGTTCCTTGAAAATCTTGTCGAGCACCTCGTGGTATTCGTTGAAGATCTTGTCCTTCTCCTTGTATGGCACGTGACCGATGCTGTTATACTCTTCAGTCAGTTTGCGAACCTCAGCCTGTGTGTCGTCGACAGGGTTCTCGAGCAGAGCCTTCAGCTTCTCCACCACGGCTTTCTTCTTGTCCAGGTTTGCGTGCTCCTCGTTGCGTGCTCCGGCATTGGCGGCGTTGCGTGCTTCAAAGAAGTGGTTGCATGCTGCGAGGAAGTCATTCCATAACTGGTCGCCGTATTTCTTCGGTACCATTCCGATAGTTTTCCATTCCTTCTGCAGAGCGATGAGCTTGTCGCTTGTAGCCTTCCATTCAGTGCTGTCTTTCAGAGCCTGTGCCTTCTCCACGAGAGCCTTCTTCTTCTCGGCATTCTCGGTGAATTCCTTCTTCATCTGTGTGAAGTAAGCCGACTTGCGTCCGAAGAAATCATCGCAAGCAGCACGGAAGCGCTCAAAGATCTTCACGTTCATCTTCTGAGGTGCAAATCCGATGGTCTTCCATTCTGTCTGTATCTCGATGATCTGCTTGGTGTGGTTCTCCCAGTCGGCAGAAGTCTTGTTCTCCTCCTTAGCTATAGCCTCCACCTTCTCGCAGAGTTCAGTCTTCTTGTTGAGGTTGTCTTCCTCTTTGGCGCGTATGTCCTCAAAGTGCTGCTGGTGCTTCTTGTTTATCACTGTAGATGCAGCCTTGAAGCGAGCCCAGATGCCCTCTCTCAGCTCCTTTGCCACAGGTCCGCTCTCGCGGTATTCCTGGTGCAGCTCCTGCAGCTGGTGGAATGCGCTTATCACGTCGTCTTCGTCGGCAAGCTTTTCAGCAGCCTCACAGAGTTTTGTCTTTATCTCCAGGTTCTTCTTGAAGTCATATTCGCGGGCTTCGCTGTTGAGCTTCAGCAGGTCGTAGAACTGTTCCACGTAGAGCTGATAGTTTCTCCAAAGCTCGTTGGCGTTTTCAGCAGGCACCATCTTGATTTCCTTCCATTCCTGCTGGAGCTGTTTGAATTCCTGGTATGACTTGTTGGCTTCCTCCGGCGAGGTAGCCATATTCTTGATTTTCTCTATGATGTCGAGCTTCTTCTTGAGGTTTTCCTGCTTGAGCTTTTCCTGTTCCTCAAACTGTTTAGCTCTTCTTTCCTTGATGATAGTCATTTCGGCCTTGAACGCGTTCTCGTTCTCGTCAGGTTTCACCTGATAAGCTGCCGGGTCACCGCCAGCGTCCAAATATGCCTTCATGTCAGCTTCTCTCTCAGCGAAATGAAGCTTGTAGAATACGGTTTTGAGATAATCCACCTCATCCTTCTGCGGAATTTCCTCCGCATGAGCTATCTCTTTGATTCTTTCCACAACCTCCGCTTTGGTCTTGTAGACTTTTCTCTGTCCGCTGGCATTTCCTGCCTCGGCAGCGTTGTCGGTTGTTTCCACCTGCTCCTTCTGGGCTGTTGCCTCATTTGGAGTTACTTCTACATTCTTCTCGTTTTCCATTGTCTGTTCGAGAGATTTTTCTTGAGAGTCCATTACTTCACGTTTTAAATTTGTGATTGGGGTTCCATATAAATACACTTGCGGCAGGAAAGTGCTTCATGTAGCCTTTTTCCTTAGTCCATGCTTCGGCTCTTATAATATATAATAAGGTATTATAATACTAATTGTTATAGCCGTTGATATGCAATTACCGCTCTAAAATGAATTGCAAACTTACTTAAAAAGATTGTAACTTCCTAATTTATGTAATGATTTTTAATATTTCGTTGTTAAATAAGACGTTTATGGCGGAATATCCACCATGAAACTCCTGATATCATGACAGATGCGACGAGGGCTATGAGGAATCCGTATTTGTTGTTTTCCATTCCGTTTATGAGGTTCATACCCAGCAAACTGGCGATGAGCGTAGGGAACATCAGGATGATGCTGACCGAGGTGAGCGTACGCATCACGGTGTTCATGTTGTTGTTGATGATGCTCGAATATGTGTCCATCGTTGATTCCAGAATGTCTGAATATATGCTCGTCGTTTCCCGCGCCTGGCTCATCTCGATGTTCACGTCCTCGATGAGGTCGGCGTCCAACTCGTCCACCTGCAGTTTGAACTTCAGTTTGGCGAGCAGGTTCTCGTTTCCGCGGATTGATGTCTGGAAGTATGTCAGCGAGTCCTGCAGTCTCGACAGTCCGATCAGCGACTCGTTGTTCACCTCTCTGTCGAGGTTTCTCTTGGCTTTCTCAATAAGGCTGTTTATCTGCTTCAGTCGTTTCAGATACCACACCGCCGATGACAGGAAGAGACGGAAAATCATGTCAACATAGTCGGTGAATCCCTCGCTTCTCTTCTGCTGATAGCTCACGAAGTCTATCATCATGTTCGTTTCATAGAAGCACACGGTTATAGTGACATCGCGCTTGTGTATGATACCCAACGGCACTGTGGTGTATGGCGTGCGCGAACGTATCTCCTTTACGTATGGAATACGCAGGATGATAAGCATCCATCCGTCGTCGTACTCATAGCGGGCACGCTCGTCGGTATCGCTGATGTCTGATATGAAATAGTCGGGAATGTTGAAACGGTCGATCAGCATCTGCTGATCTTCCTCGCTTGGACATGTTACTTGTATCCAGCAGTTGGGCTCCCATTCTTTGATGGCCTTCAGGCCTTCGGTATAGTTCCAGTATGTTCTCATCGATAAATCCTCCACTTGGTAAACAATCAAGCGCAGGAGTCTCTGCTGAGAGAGCCGTTGCCGTCCCTGCGCCTACAAGTCTTTATTTTCCGCGTGATAATCGTCCATAATTAATAGAATTGATAAAAATCGTGTGCAAATTTACATTATTATTTTTAAAAAGCAAGGAGTTGTAGCGGCGAATTAGTATCTTTGCAACCGTTTTTTAATAATTTACTTTATATTTTTATGTACAACAGACCAATGGCATCGTGCGAGCCAATGAAGTTCAAACGCTTCTCCCACAAGGGCTACGCACTTTTTGCATGCCTGGGCAAGGTGGTGCTCATCGGCACTCTGAGCGTTGCTACAGTTTCTCATGCCAAGGCAGAGGGAGTGAGCACCAAGGAGCTTCGTCCTGACACCCTTTCCACCCAGAGCGATGTGATGCTGAACGAAGTGAGCGTAACGGGCTCACGTGCGCCGCTGACCAGAAGTCAGGCGGCGAGAATGGTAACTGTACTGGACAGCAAGGAAATTCAATGTGCGCCAGTGCAAAGTGTTAACGATTTGCTGAAATACATCGCCAGCGTGGATGTGAGGCAGCGTGGTCCGATTGGAGCGCAGACCGATATCAGTATCCGCGGCGGAAACTTCGAGCAAATCACAGTTCTCCTCAATGGCATAAACATCTGCGACCCGCAGACGGGACACAACGCCTTCGATTTCCCGGTGGATGTGGCAGACATAGAGCGCATTGAAGTGCTCGAGGGACCTGCCGGAAGAGTGTTCGGCACCTCGTCGCTGCTCGGAGCCATCAACATCGTGACGAAGAAAGAGAAGACGAGCAACGTTTCCGCCCACATTGACGGCGGAAGCTACGGCTACCTCAGCGGTGGAGCCTCTCTCAACCTCTCGTCGGGCAAGTGGACCAACCGCGTTTCAGGAAGCTACACCCGTTCCGACGGCTACAGCCGCAGCAAGGCTGGAAAGCTCAACGGCGATTTCTATGGCGGAAAGGCTTTCTATCAGGGCGGCTATGAGGACAGCGACATCAAGGTGGACTGGCATGCAGGACTGAGTTCCCGCGATTTTGGTTCTAACACCTTCTATGGCACTGGCTCCGACAATCAGTTTGAGCATACCTTCAAGACGTATACCGCCGTGCAGGCGGAGACGAAGCGAGGCAAGTTCCACCTCAAACCTTCTATATATTGGAACAGAAACATGGACCGCTTTGAATGGTTCCGCGGTCACGACGGCAAAAAACCAGAGGGACTGTCATACGGAGTTCCCTACAATTATCACCGCACCGATGTCTATGGCGTGAACCTCAACTCATATTTCGACTGGGCATTCGGCCGCACCGCCATCTCGGCAGAGCTGCGCAACGAAGACCTCGTGAGCACCACGCTCGGAGAACCGCTCGACAAACCCAAGCATGTTCACAAGACCGACCGCGACTATACCAACGGTCTGAACCGTACGAACATCAGTTTCGCCCTGGAGCACAACATCCTGCTCGAAAGGTTCACCCTCTCGGCTGGACTGGTGGCAGTGAAGAACTCATGGAGCAACATGAACATGCGCCTCTATCCAGGCGTTGACGCCAGCTATCGCATCGGCGACCACGTGAAGTTCTATGCTTCATACAACACGTCGCTGCGCATGCCGTCGGCAACGGAGCTATATTATTCCGTAGGCGGCCACAAGGCAGACAAACATCTGAAACCGGAGGAACTGCAAGCCTTTGAGGGCGGAGTGAAATATCTCAGCGCCGGCATCACGGCAAGCGCAAGCGTGTTCCACAACCGCTGCAAGAACATGATAGACTGGATCTGGGACAGCAGCGAAGGCGACGAGGCAGTGTGGAAGTCAGTGAACTTCACCAAGGTAAACACCATCGGTACCGAGGCACAAGTCGGTCTCAACTTCCTGCGTCTCATCCCGGCGCAACATGTGGTGAAGAACCTCACGCTGCAGTACACCTACCTCTCACAAGACAAGGACGAGCCTGCCAATATCCAGAGCCGTTCCACACTGGAGTATCTGCGTCATAAGTTCATCGCAAACCTCGAACTCAACCTTTGGCGCAACCTCGACCTGACGGTGAAATACCGTTTCCAGAAGCGCGACGGCAAGTTCACCGCCACCGATGCTTCAGGCAATGCCGTAGTGAAGCACTACCAGCCGTATGCCGTCACCGACGTGCGTCTGGCATGGAATGACAAATGGTATAAGGCTTATGTAGAGGCAAACAACGTGTTTGCCAAGAAATACTACGACTTCGGATCTATTCCCCAGCCAGGTGCATGGGTGATGGCCGGCGTAGCGGTTAACGTCAATCTGTAGTATAACGACCCTATTTCCGAAGTTCGCCCAGAATGACGATCTTGTCGCTTCTCGACAAGTCGCCGGGATTGCTTCCCGGTTCGCCTTCTGGCACCTTCAATCCCTGACGGGCATAATAATCCCTCCAATAGGCGGTTATTGTGCCCGTCTTGTCATGAAACGACATCGGAATCGGTTTGAACACCAGTTCGCCATCCCTGCTCCTGTAGCATTTCTGCACCAGTTCGCTGCAATACATCGCACTGTCCGACGGCATGAAATTGAAGTCGTATGGCGTACCGATAAACTGTATTGCCCTCTCCACCGAGCGAGCCACGCCGACTGTGTCTTTCAGTTGTCCCACCACCACCACATGGCGTCTCGCCATGAAGCTGTTGATAGGAGTGAGACACACTCCCTTGTGTATGGCTTCAAGGGCAAATCCCTTTCCTCCGGCATTATGATAAATCGCCACATGGTCGATTTGTCTGCCGTCAAGTCCCGTAGTCACGTCAGTTATGTTGTTGCCGCTTTCAGCCACACAGAAGAGCAGGTCGCCCTCGGCAAGTCTGCTTGCGGTTATTCCCTTGTTTCCCTGTGCCCACAGACATATAGACAGACACATGACCGTTGCGGTGATAATTATCTTCTTCATCGTCTTGAATGTTATTTTTATTTCAGGATATGAATCCTTTTATATCAGTTGTTTTGATATTTGCTAATATAGACATCTGAAAAGATTGGCAATTAAGGCATAATGACCGATTGGACCTTAAATCTCAGACAGTTTCTTGTTCTCTGCCAGACACCATATTGCTACGACCATTGTGGCAACAAGTGGCAGTGTGAAGACCAATGGGTTGACATGTTCAGGATCAAACTGCTGCATGATGTCTGTCATCCATCTTATGCAGTTCCAAAAGGCGTGTGTGGCAGACTCGTGGATGCTTGATATCAGGTCGATGTATATCAGGATGACGATACCCGCTGTCAAGCATACCGCTGTCCAAATCCTGGAGATTCTCCTCAGCCTCTTGTCAGCCGCAGGTTCGATGGCTTCCATCACCCTGTCAGAGAATCCCTCGTCGGCAATCACCGTCTGGTTTGCCGTTGAGAAAAAGCGTTTCAGCAATTCGTCTTTATCTTCTTTCATATCCATTGTCTTTTAAGTATGTGGTGAGTTTCTCCTTGCCTCTGTGCAGGTGGGATTTCACTGTGCCCTGCGGTATGCCGGTTATGGCGGCAATCTTGTCGATAGGCTGTCCGTCGATGAGCTGTAGCGTTATGCATGTGCGTTCGTCAGGTTTCAGTGTGGCGAGAGCCTTCAGTATGTCCATTCCCAAAGTGCAGTCGTCATTGCCGGCATGGCGAGCCGCAACAGAGGGCGTGTCCATGTCCTCCGTCTGGTGGTGGCTGCGGCGATAGTCGTAATGGGTGTTGTAGGCTATTCTCATCAGCCATGTCGAGAATGATGACAGTCCTCTGAACTTCCCTATGTTGGCATACGCCTTGATGAACGTCTCCTGTGCCAGGTCGTCGGCGAGCTGCCGGTCGCCCAGCGTGAGGCTGAGCAGGAAGCGGCGCACTTGCGACTGGTATTTGCGCAACAGCGAGTCGAAAGCCCGCTTGTTGCCAAATACCGCCACCTGGGTGACGAGCTTTATGTCATTCATCAATTCAGGCATGATGTCAGAGTCCTTTCCTTTGGGTTGTTGTATCTTTATCCTATGTTCTCGTCGTTGGCATTCTGAGTAGTGCCGTTGTCATATCCTTGCCGGTTGTCGTTGCTCTGCCGGTTGTATCCGTTTTGTGGATTGTTATAGCCATTGTCGGCATAAGGTGCGTTCTGTCTCTGGTCGTTGAAGTTTTGCTGGGAGAAGTTTCCATTGATGTTTCCTCCGCCGGTTGTCTTGGCTATTATCGCCTGTCCCACTCCATATATGGCGATGAGCAATCCGATGCTACACAGCGCATTGATGCCGAGGATGAAGAACATCACGGTGAGTCCGATGCCGAGGAAGATGTTCTTTATGCCCTTCGACCACAGGTAGTCGTTGCGTGAAACTTGGTTCTTTGCCGCGAAGTCGGGTATCGGCTGTCCGCTTTTTATCGCCATCTCCGCGAGTTTCAGTTTCTGGTTGCGCGATTTCACTATGAGATATATTACGAGGCCTATTATTGCCACCGGAGCGAGGAAGCAGATGATGAACACTATCGTTATAGGTATAATCGCATCTTTGAACATCTGTTTCGCCACATCCGACATGTTCGAGTGTATCTGTGTGTAATTTATCACAGAATCAGGAGCAGCATCCTGGTCGTCCGTGTCGGTAGTGTCGCTGAATGCCACGATTGCTGTAGCGGAATCTTTCTTTGCGCCGGCGTCAGCATTCTTGTGTCTTACTACGGAGCTCGTTGCCGATGTTCTGTTGCCGTGTCTTGCCATCGTAGGGAGGGCAGCCGACAATGTCATGCCGATAATCAGTGTTGCTATAATTCTTTTCATATCCGTTATGTTTTTTGTTTCGTTGATGTTTTGTCTTGTTTCAGTAGTTAGACGGAGTGGGGTGGGGAATAGTTGCAAAATTATGAAAAAAAATGCTTTGACCCAAATCGCTGATTGTGATTTACCCCACAATGGTCATTAGGACTTGCCAGAATTTTGTTTTGTAGAAGAGTGGATTTTGTTTGTCTTTTTAAAGAGCAATAGCGGCTATTGCGAATTATGGTTTTAAGGTATATAAAATCCGATTCTTCGTCGTTTTTTTATGTCTCGTGTCACAATATAATAAGATGGCGAACGTTTACTGTCATAGATAGACCAATGTGGATAGATGAGTCTCGTCCAGACTTTCTTGTAAGACAACTTCCTTTGTCAACTCGATTTCTCGTCAACTCATCAACTCGTCAACTTAATAAAATATGAATAAGATAAAACAGATTATGAGTCTTGTCACTTGTCTGATGATTCTCCTTTCGGTAGCTGTGTTGCGCAGCAACAAGATTTGGGGCAATCAGCTTGGCGGTGAAAAGACAGAAGTTGCCGACAGTCTGTCGGCAGGACCCNCCGACAGTCTGTCGGCAGGACCCGTCGTCACGAACGACGATGGAAGTATGGTGGTAAACACCGCATCCCTTGGCAAAGACATCCAGGGCTTTGCCGGCACCGTGCCCCTTGAATTTACCGTCCGCAACGGTGTGGTGGAGAGCGTCAGGGCTCTCGACAATCAGGAGACACCCTCTTTCTTTGCCAATGCCGCCACATTATTTGATAAGTGGAAGGGTAAGACCATAGGTGAAGCCCTGGCGATGAAGGTAGATGCCGTTTCGGGAGCCACCTATTCGTCGCAAGCCATAATAGCGAATATGCAGCGCGGACTGCAGCTTGTGGCAAAGAAGCAGGAGGCAGACCGTGGTCCAGCCCTTGCTGATGTGTTGTCGCTGAAGAATGTGGTAGCTCTCATCGTGGTGCTCCTCGCCGCTATCCTGCCGCTCTTTGTCAAGAACCGCCGTTACCAGCTTGTTCAGATGGTGCTCAATGTTGTGGTCCTCGGTTTCTGGTGTGGCAGTTTCCTTTCGTACACCTCGCTGATGGGATTCCTTGCCAATGGCATGAACCTATGGCTGACTCTCGTTCCGGTGGTGATGATCGTCACGGCGTTCGTATATCCTCTTTTCGGCAAGAAGAGCTACTATTGCGCCCATGTCTGTCCGTTCGGTTCGCTGCAACAGGTTGCCGGTCAGCTAATCCCTCATAAATTGAAGATTGGCGCTGCCACGTTGCGCTTCCTCGACACGTTCAGACAACTGCTGTGGGCAGTACTCATGTTGCTCTTGTGGAGTGGCGCATGGGCAGGCTGGACCGACTACGAACCCTTCTCTGCCTTCATCATGGATCAGGCTTCCCTGCCGGTAATCATAATTGCCGGTGTCTTTGTAGTGCTGTCGCTGTTCGTGCAGCGTCCGTATTGTCGTTTCGTGTGTCCGATGGGTACATTGCTGAAATTGGCGCAGAAAGGAGAATAATCCACTTGTCAACAAAAAACAGATATGAAAATGAAATCATCATTCTTCCTCAACGTAGTGCTTGCCGCCGCTCTCCTTTGTGTCAGTGTGCGTCTTGCCACGGTGTCGGAAGAGAAATCAGTAGAGAAGACCGGCGGTACCTCCGCCGAAGTATATCAGAACATCATGACGCGGTCGTCGGTGAGGGAATATCTCGACACCAGCATCTCCGACTCACAGATAGACACGCTGCTCCATGCCGGAATGGCTGCCCCAACGGCAATGAACCGTCAGCCGTGGCATCTTGTGGTGGTGAGAGACCGCAGTTTGCTGCAGCAGATTGCCGGGCTGTGTCCCAATGCCTCTATGGCGAAAGACGCACCGCTCGCCATCGTGCCGTGCGGCGACATGAATAAATATGAGGAAGGCGAAGACGGGCTACGCGGCTTCTGGCCACAAGACCTCTCTGCCGTGACGGAGAATATCCTGCTGCAGGCACATGCCATGGGACTGGGTGCTGTCTGGACCGGCACCTATCCGTCGGAAGAGCGCTGCAAGGCGATGAGCCAGCTCCTCCGTCTTCCTTCCAATCTTGTTCCTTTCTGCACCATCGTTATAGGTTATCCCAAGGGCGACCAGCAGCCGAAAGACAAGTGGGACGAGAGTAAGGTGACTTATGACATGGGTAAATGAACCCCGTCTTAAGGCGATGTGCCAAGACATTTGCCCCATCCTGACTTTGACAGTGACATAATTCCAAATTCTATATTCTGAAACAAATGGGGCAAAACCTTGCCCATAACGCTGATTTTTAGTAAAATCAAGAATTTTCAAAAAAACTGTCAGACCATCTGGTTTTTCGTGGTAATATTCTGATAAACAGATAGTTGACTACCTGGTAACTGTCAGCAGATTGTCTGGATGGTTTGAATACGAGATAAAAATTGTCAGGCGACAGAAAATCAGACGAATGGTATTCGGATGACAAGAATATGGATATTGCGACATCAACTTTTTGGGCAACCGCTTGGCATAAATTCTGCCCAATAGGGGCAACGTGCTTGCCCATGTTGGGCAACGTGCTTACCCCACTTGGGCACGCTGCTTGCCCCAGTTGGGCAGAACTGCTGTCAGACAAGTTCCCAATAAGTTAATGTTGTAATACCCATATTCCTGTTTTACAGGATTCTGCCAACGTATGCAATTCCTAACATCTGACAAATCCTTTCATCAGCAAACCATCCAGACAATTTGCTGACAGTTGCCAGGTAGTCAACTATCTGTTTGTCAGAGTGTTATGTAGAAAAACCAGACAGTCTGACAGTTTTTTGGAAATTCTCGTTTTTACTAAGAATCAGCGATATGGGCAACTTTTACTTATGTCGACCAACTTAAATTAATTCTGCCAACGGGCATTGTCTATTTTTTTACTCCTCTGCTTGTCTTCTTATCTTTCCAATCCCTACATCGCAACCTTAGTAGAGACAACATTGCCGTTGTCTGCCGTTGCATTCCAAATTCAAGAATCTGAAACAAATGGGGTAGAAAGGCAATACTTTTGGAACTTCTATCCCTATTTTTCGGTATTTTTGTCTTTGAATGAAAAAAAACTGCCAATAGATTTTGTATGTATTATAAAACGTTATAAATTTGCAGTTAATTAGTGATAAATGTGTATTAAAAATTGGGATATGCAGACGTAATGATAGTCTGCATATTGAATATGCAGAAAAATTGTTATGTATGTAATCGTTAAAAGGTTATTTCCGCAATGCCAATAACAGTCTATTGGCGAACCTTCGACTTACAATATATATAAAAGAAAACAACATATATCTATATGAAAAGAATCCTTATTTCAGCCGTACTATCCTTATGTGCGGCAATGACATTCGCTATTCCTGCAAAGAAAAGCTGGAAGGTAGTTTCGCAGAGCGACGGCACCACAATCAAGGTGAGCCAGGCTGGCGATGAACACCTGCACTACTATATCACCGAAGACAACGTGCCCATCTATAAAGCCGCCGACAACAGATACTGCTATCTGACCATAGAAAGCGGCAAGCTCCATAACTCTGGTGTGCTCGCACATGAGTCAGCGGCACGGTCGGCAAAGGAGCTTCAGGTGATGAATACCATCCACGACCTTGCTCCCATAGCCCGCCAGATGGCGGCAAAAAAGAGAAGCGCCGCCAAGCGGTGTGTCAGACCGGACCGCTTGCCGAGCAAAGACGACATAAGTGTGTTTAAAGGCAGCAAGAAGGCACTCGTTATCCTTGCGGCATTTTCAGACAAGTCTTTTTCGAAAGGCGACGATGCCATAGTGAAATTCTATGACGAAGTGCTCAATCAGGAAGGCTATTCGCAGAATGGAGCGGCAGGCAGTGTGCATGATTATTTCAAGGACATGAGCCGCGGAGAGTTTGACCTGACGTTCGACATCGTAGGTCCGGTGAAAGTCAGCAAGTCGGCTACATATTATGGTGGTCCGTCGCCCATCATGGGAGGCGCCGACCACATCGGCGAGTTCATCACCGAGGCGATTAAGAAAGCCGACGAGAAATGCGACATCGACTGGAAGAAATACGACTGGGACGACGATGGCGAGGTGGAACAGGTGTTCGTGCTCTATGCCGGATACGGACAGGCAACGGGAGGACCTACGGGAACGATATGGCCCAACGCCTGGACTCTGGATGAGGCTCTACAGAACAGCGACGGCAACGGCGGATTCTCCATCGACGGAGTGTTTATCAACCAGTATGCATGCAGCAATGAGCTATACCTCGATTCGGGCACAGTGCCGATGGGACTCGGAGTGTTCTGCCATGAGTTCTCACACTGCATGGGACTGCCCGACATGTATGACACCAACTATGGGTCAACACCGACCATGGGCGATTGGGATCTGCTGGCTGGCGGAAGCTATAACGGACCCCAGGGCATCGGATGGTGTCCGGCAGGATGGACCAGTTATGAGCGCGCCTATGCCGGTTGGCTCGAACTGACAGAACTCAAAGCCGGCGACATTATAAAAGGCATGACGAGTCTGGAGGAGGCCGATGGCAAGGCATACGTAATCTACAACGACAACCACAAAGACGAATATTATCTCCTGGAGAACCACAAGGGCATGGGATGGGACAAGTATACACCGGAGAACGGACTCCTCATCATCCATGTGGACTACGACAAGGATCTCTTCGACAACAATATCGTAAACTCAAAAGGAGAGTTCACCCCAGCCGAAGGCTACGACAGATATTTCACCAACGACCACCCGCGTATGGCACCCTTCAGCAGGGTGAGAAGCATACAGAACGACACCTATTTCTATACCTATCCGATGGATGCTCCGAGAGGGGTGGTGGACAGTCTGACAGACACCAGCAAGCCGGCGGCGGAACTGTATAATGCACTTGCCGACGGTTCGAAGCTGATGGGCAAACCGGTATACAATATTGAGAAAGACGACGACGGTAATATCTCGTTCACCTTCATGACAAAGGAAAAGGAAACGGATGCTATACAGGATATAGCCATGGCAGAAGATACTACCGGCGACGATACCGTATACGACATCACGGGAAAGAAGGCAGGACGCATTGGCGACATCAAGAACGGCAGCCTGAAAGCAGGCATATATATAATAGGAGGAAAGCGGCTCCAGAAGAAGGTACTGCTGAAGTAAAACGCATACAAACAAAAATCACTAAATAAAGGAAAGGACTGATTATGAAGAAACTTTACACAACATTATTCATGGCGGCGGCGGCAATCGCCGCTTCTGCCCAGATTACGCTACAGAAGCCGGAAACCAAGTTGGCGACAGATATCACATCTACTGCTTTCACTGCTAACTGGGGCGCCGTGAAGGATGCCGACGGATATGCGGTGTTCGTATACGACCGTAAGCCGGTGACTGCCGATGGCGAGGTGACAATTGCCGACGAAGATTTCTCCGGCATAACACGCGGAAGCCTCAATGAGCCATTGGGAGGCGAGGAGGAATTCGTAGACCTCTCGGCATACGGATATGCACTCTCGTATGGATGGGGAGCCTACGCATTCCCTAACTTCATTCCGAGCATGGTGGCAGGACTGATTTACTCACCTTATCTCGACCTGCGCGCTGACGACGGTAAATACAAAGTCGTCATTGACGCATACTGCTCCGACGGCGATGAAATCCGTGTGGAGAGCCACGGCAAGAACGGCAGGGAGATAAAGACACAGAAGGCCGTAGTGGAAGGCGGAGCAACAGGAATTGCCGAAGTGACATTCGAGTTCGACAACGGTATAAAGGACCTCTTCTTTACCGTGATAAACAACACCGCGATGGATGGCAAACCTGACTATTTCGACCGCATTCAGGTGAAGCAGAACTTGAAGGCCGGCGACGTGGTAAATGTAATGGTTGGCGGTAACGAGGCAGTAGGCTCTGTAAACGAAGTTACCAACGACTCCGTGACATCTTGCCGCATCACATCATTGGCAAAATACACGAGCTCAAAGGTGGTATACTACGACCTGTATGCTTCGGCAGACGATTTCTCCACACCAAACGGATCAATGCCTTACACCTTTGTCGTAAGTCCGTTCACAGACCTCGTGAAGGTGGACCTCACGGCAAGGACATCTGAAATCTACAATCCGGAGACCGACGGCATTGACAAGGTAAAGACAGATGCTGCAGAAAAGGTGAAGGACGACGTGTGGTATAACCTCGCCGGACAGCGCGTGAGCAGACCTACTAACGGACTGTATATCTGCAACGGCAGAAAAGTGGTAGTCAGATAAGATGTCTGTTCTCCTCTCTTATTGTCAGAGACAGGATTCCCTACTCAATAGCGAACTACGTTTCTGATTCGATAAACAACACTCATGACAATTTTTAAAAAGGCGATGACATGAAAAAGATAAATTATATACTCACGCTCTTGCTCCTCGCAGTGGGAGTGAACTGGGCAAAGGCTGACGACCAGACGTTGGCGCTGGGAAATTATGACGACCTTACGGCATACGACTGGGATGAGAACCAGACATACCAGGGCAGCTGGTGGATGGTTGCACCGACACAGCTTCAGGTGAAACACACCGGTGCGCAGATTATATATACCAAAGAGCAGCTCGCAAGCATGAAGGGAAAGGAAATCAAGGGCATCAGCTTCAAGTATTACAACCTTGCCGCTTTCCAGGCATACCCAAGGACAATCAACGTATGGGTGAAGGAAATCGACGACAATGCCTTCGTATATAACGAGGCGAAGAAGAGCTATTGCTACTTTGAATATTCTGATGCCACCAAGGCGGCTACGGACTTCACTTTCGACACGGATTTCGTTGACGCCTACAATGAGAACGGTGACCTTGCCATCAACTTCAACACACCGTTTGCCTACAGCGGTGAGAAGAACTTGCTCGTGACCATAACCTTTGATGGCGAAGACGTGACGGATGGCTCTACCGACATCGAGTTCTATTTCAATACCGATGCTCCGAATATGGCGATGTCGACATGCAGCGACAATACGACCTTTGCTGATTTCAACGAATCGGAAGACTGGCCTTATGCCAACGGCGGAGGTTCCACAATCTCTCATGCCCCGAAGCTGAGCCAGCCTCTCACCCGTTTCACATATCAGGAGGCAAGCAAGCCGGTGGTGAAACCTGCCGAGCTGAGCGGCAGCGTGAAGTGTGACGAGAGTGCAATTGCCGGTGCCAAGGTGGTTCTGACCAGCGGCGAGACCTCTCTTGAGGCTACATCAGACGCTGAGGGCGCTTACACCATAAACATCCCGGCTGAGGACATCGACAAGGAATATACCCTCACGGCAACAGCAGAAGGCTACGACGACTATTCGGCAGCAGAACCGGTGAAATTCACTTCAGACGAGAAGAAATCTCTCAATATCGAGATGACGAAGAAAGACGTGCCTTCAGAACTCTCGGGCAAGGTGAAGTCTAACGACGACAACGCTCCTGTTGCCGGTGCTGTCATCACGTTGACAAGCGGCGACAACAAATACTCTACTACCTCTGACGAGAGCGGCAACTACACCATGACAGTGGTGAAGAGCGAGGAAACCTACACCCTCACCGCCAAGGCTGAAGGCTACGAAGACAAGACCATCGCAGACGTGAGGTTCACACCGGGCGAACCGAAGACGCAGGACATCACGATGATAAAGATAGACAATCCGGCTACTATGCAGGGCAAGGTGACATGCAACGACGAACCTGTGGAGGGAGCTGTGGTGAGAATTGCGGCAAAGGACAACAAGTATGTTACCTACAGCACCACGACAACCGCCGACGGTTCTTATAGCATAAAGGTGGTGAAGAGCGAGAAGACATACACACTCACGGTGACCGACGGAGAATGTGAGGATTATACAGAAGACAATATCACCTTCACTCCAGGTGAGACTACTACCAAGAACATCTCGCTGACGAAGACTCCAGAGCCGGAAAACAGCGTGACTCTCGGCAAATACAACAAGATGCTCAAAGACGGAACGGAGGATGATGTATATGAGGGACACGGATTCTCATGGGCGGCAGCTCCAACGAACTTCACTCACCAGTATACCGGATCTGAAATCATCTACACCAAGGAGCAGCTCGCAAAGATGGCTGGCAAGGCTATCACGAAGGTAAACTTCGTCTTCCACAACGAAAGTGCTTACGACGCTTGTCCTCGTACAGTGAAGGTATGGGTGAAGGAAATCGACAGCGATGCATTCGACTATGACGACAAGGCAGGCAGATACAAATTCTATGAATATGAGGATGCCACAGTGGCAATCGCTGGATATGAATATGAAGGAGAGCTATACAACTATGCCGGAGGAAACGGAGAACTGGAACTCACCTTCGACCAGCCTCTCAACTATAGCGGCGACAAGAATCTTCTCATGGCGCTCACCTTCGAGGGAGAGAATACCTGCAATGTGCTCGACTTCAACTTCTTCTACAATCCTGACATGAAGAAGAAGGCAATGAGCTATTTCAGCGACAGATACACCTTCGGCGACTATGCAGAAACAGAAGACTGGCCATATCTCAACGACGACTGCGTCAATTCATTGGAACAGCCTGTCACCCGCTTCTTCTATACAGAGGCTGATGGTATCGTAGACATCACTACTGGCAACAAGACCACTGTAAACGCTGATGGCAAGGCATACAACCTGGCTGGTCAGAGAGTGGGCAAGAGCTATAAGGGTATCACGATACAGAACGGAAAGAAGTTTGTGAGATAACGCGGCAATAACAAATTCGTTTGTCCACAACATCCATAGGAGAAACCTGTAATGATGATTCAGACAAACGAATAATATGGTGAACAAGAACATGTTTGCCGGTATAACAAAAAAGCCAGCAGTGGATTGTATTTCCTACTGCTGGCTTTTTTTATTCTATAGTCAACTTGTCAACTCGTTACTTGTTAACTTGTCAACTTGTTACTCGTCAACTCAAAACATCCTATTTCTTCCAGTCATCCGTTCTGAATGAACTTATTGGCAGTCCGTCGCAGAACAGGTCGCCGTCTGCCCAGTCTTTGAAAGCATAGCGGACGCTGACGGGATTTTTCACCTTGTCGCTCTTCACGTAGAGCTTGCTGCGTTCTATCCATGCCTTGGCAGGATGGAACACGCTGTCAGCACCAGCCACCTCAACGAGGTCGCTCTTCAGACCATTCTTGCCGTATATCCACATTCCGGCACGGTCGAACGATACCACGGCAGTGTCGCCCTTGAACTCCACATTCTTATAGCAGGCGCTCTCAGAAGTTATACCCTTTATTCCGTAAGTCTTGTCGAGGGCGAGCAGGGCGAGGCGCATTCCGGCAATCTGCTTCTTGCGAGGATGAATGCCATATTCCAGTCCGGCATCCATAAGCACCGCCATTCCCACGTTCTTGTTCATCTGTTCCGCCTTTGCCTGCTGTTCGCGCAGGAAAGCACTGTTATACTGCTGCCAGTTGATGAGGCTATAGTCGTAAGGCGCTATCTGACAGAAATAGAACGGGAAGTCACCCCTCTGCCATTCTTCTCTCCATCCTTGTATCATGCGGGAGAAGAGGTCGGCATAGTAGCTGGAGCGGCTCACGTTCTCTTCGCCCTGATACCATATCACACCACGCATGGCGATGCCGGCGAGAGGATGGAGCATACCGTTGTAGAGCACCGTAGCGGTGCGGTTTTTTGATTTTATCGTTTCCTGTGATTCCGGCAGTTCTATCTGTGGAAAAGCCTTCAGCCAGTCTCTTCTCATCCATGCCTCGCATGAGGAACCGCCCCATGAGGTGACGATGAGGCCTACGGGAACGTTGAGCATCCGTCGGAGCTCGCGTCCGAAATGATATGCCGTGGCACTGAAATCGCGTACTGCCATTGGCGATGCCTCCTGCCATGACCCTACAACATCCTCTTGCGGTTCGAATTTGCTCGTACGCTTCACGGTGAAGAGACGCATCTCTTTGTCGCTGCTATGGAGTATGTCCTCCACGGCATTCTCCACGGGCTGGTTCTTGAATCCCTTCATCGGCATCTCCATATTGCTTTGTCCGGAACATATCCACAGTTCGCCCATGAGTATGTCGTTGACAACAGTCTTTTCGCCATCGTTGAATGTGATGGAGTAGGGACCGCCGGCAGACGGTGTAGTGATGCTCACTTTCCATTTCCCGTCATTGTCCGTCTTTGTCGTTATTGTCTTTTTGTTCCACGATGCCGTGATCTTCACCGTGGCGTTTGCCTTGGCAGTTCCCCAGAGGTTGGCTTCCGTCTGTTGTTGCATCACCATACCGTTGGAGAATATCCTTGGCAGTGTAACCTTGGCGTTCGCTGTTGATGCGGCAGCGATGATGGCGCCTAATATTAATATCTTCTTCATGTATTTGTTTGTTTCTTATGTTCTTGTCAACTCGTCAACATGTCTACTTGCTGATCATTATCGGAGATGTAAGTCCCGACGGCAACAGGTCCTTGCTTGCGCGGCGGTATTTGCCATTGGTCCATATTCCTGTGAAAGGCGCCTTTCCCTCGTCGTTGCCTTGTAGGGCATTTGCCCATGTGTTCACCACGACTATTTTCAGCGAGTTCTTGCCCTTCTTCACAGCCTGCGTTATGTCTACGGTATATGGCGGACGCCATGCTGTGCCGCACTGCTTGCCGTTGACGTATACCGTAGCGATGTCTGCCACTGTGCCGAGGTCTATCACTACGCTCTCGTCCTTGGCAGGAGAATGCTTTCGTTTGAAAGTCGTTTCATAGGCAGCATGGCCGGAATAGTATCTGATGCTGTTGTCGTCGGTAAACGATGTCCAGTCTTTCAGTTCCTTCATCTCCACCACCTTTCCTGTGGTTTCGAACGTCACCTTCCATCCGTTGTTGTCTATCGGAATCATCTCGCCGACGTGTTTGGGCTGATAGAGATAATCTGCGTCAATCTCATTGTCGGTGAACACATAGAAGAGGGCGTCGTCGGCAGCGAGAGCTATCTCACTGTTGGCGTCAACCTTCATTGTTCTGTTGTGTTCGGCATCTATGATATAGCAATAGCGTCGTG
>NZ_FR892635.1:31789-44422 GCF_000436015.1 Prevotella sp. CAG:592
TAGCGTCGTGTGTCGCGGAATTTCGGAATGAAGCTCTTCGCTTTGCCGCTCTGGTTGCTCAAGAAATAGATGTCAGCATCGTCGGCATGGCGGTGGGTAAAGTCTATCCCTTCTGGCAGCGATGCGTCGCGGCTGATGCCTATCGACGAGAGGTCGCTCTCGCGCCACACATCTTTGATCACGGGAACACCGAGTCGTGCTATTGAGTCTATGGTGTTCCAGCAGTCTATGTGGCGGTCAGGGTTCATGGGGCGTGCCTGTGGCACTACGATGACACTGTATGCTGTGCCGCCTCTTGTCACCAGTTTGCCGTTTTCAATGCGGCAGCCGTCGAGGGCATCGTGATTGAATGAGTCGTAGCGGTAGCCGTTCAGCGTGTTCACCCAATGTTCGGCTTTCGTCATGTTCCTGGTGTGTGTCACTCCCACCGGACTCACCTCAAGGGGCTGTCCGATATTCGCCTTGCGTGCAGCCTCTTCCTTCAGCGTAGTCTCACTGAAGAGTCCCGGCAACGATTCTGTGAGTCGTTCCGGCAGGATGGCGCGGCGTGGCATCTCGTCGCCGGTATATATGGCGATGTCGCTCACGGGGTGGCCGTATTGCAGAAGAGCCTGTGTCTTGGATATATAACTGCTGAATACCGGCATTTCTCTCCACCATGTATTGTCGCGCTGGAAGAAGGTGCCTATGCCGTCGAGTGTCATTCCAGGTTTCTTGTCGGTATAGGGGTTGTGGGTGTTCACATGGAACACGATGCTGTTTATGCCAATGCAATAGTTGTGGTCGAGGAGTCTCTTGAGCATTGCCGGATGTTCGTCCCATGTGCCTCTCACCTCTGTGAACCCTTCTGCCTGTATGATGTTCTTGCCGTAGATATGCGCTCCGCTCACGGCATCGAGCATGTCGTTGGGCTTGTCGTGTGTGGGACTGTTGAGCCAGAACTCGCCCATAGGATAATCGGCAAACTGATAATGGCGCAGTCCGTCGCTTACCATCGTGGGAGCCACGCACTCTGTGGAGAGCTTCACACCGTATTCGTCGGCAAGGCGTCTTACTTCAGAGAAAAACACGTCGTTGACCAGATCACCGATAGTGAGGCGGATGTCTCTCAACACCTTTTCAGACTCTTCGGATGACTTCAGCGGCACACCGGCATAGAGAAGCAGCCATGGCTTGAGGTCATAGCCGCGACGCTTTTTGAATTCATCCATGAAATTGCTGCTCCAGTTCTGTGAACCGGCTTCCCAACTGTCTACATGCAGTCTGGTAAGCACTTTCCTTGCCACGTCGATGGGAGCATGGCGGTAGATGGCGGCAAACCAGTTGTCGAACTGCTTGTCAACGGCGGCTGCCGAAAACTTGTCGCATTCCAGTCCTCTGCCCCCTCCGCCAGTGGCGTTGGTATGACCTGTTGACGTGTGGCCTATGCGTACGAGGTGCCATTTGCCTTTAGGCAGCGAGAAAGCCAGCGGTGCATCAGTGGTTGACGGGCGCCTGAGTCTTGGTGTCAAGTCAATGACCTTCGATGGGTCTACACATTCCTTGTCGTCTACAGGGAAATACTTTGAAACCCTCCATACTGCTCCCGACTTCCCTTCGTAACCGTCGATGACAGGTTCCGAACCGAGGTTCAAGCCACCGATCTTCAGGTTCGGTTTCCATTTGGCGGCATCCATATCCTCGCTGCCGGGATTGCTGCCTTCCGGAGTCCAGCAGAACTTGAAGTAGCGTGCCGTAGTAGCCGGTATGGCATAGGTGGCGAGTGCATCAGTGTTCTGCCATCCCTGTCGGGCAGGAGATATCTCTCTGACGAACTTATAGTCAGTACCGTTGTCAGAGGCATACACCTTGAAACGGTGAGCCTGGTAGTTGTTTCCACCCGTCACAATCTCCACGCTACGCAGTGTGAAAGGCTTGTCGTATTCCATCACTATGTCGCAAGGCTTCGATGACTTGAACGGAAATTCCACCGATGCTTTAGGTTTGTTGTCGTCGCAGTATGTGGCAGGGTAGGCAAGGAGGGCAATGTCCTCGTAGTAGCCGTTGCTGATCTTCTGCGGACGAGGCATAACAAGGTTCCTTATGCCTCCACCATTGATGATGGTGTCGCTCCATACCACCCTCTGCATCGACTCCTCAGGCTTTATCCATGGTCCGCCGGCAAGGGCGAAACCATCACAGATGTGTATTCCCATCTCCAGGTTGAGGCTGTCGGCAGTGTGGAATACGGTGTCCATACGCTTCCACCATTCCGGTGAAAGCTGTTCTGAGTCGCCGCCGAGTCCTTTGCCGTCGGCAGCCGATTTTATGGGCATCAGATAGAAGCCCTTGATACTTGCCTCTTTCATCGCCTGCAGGTCGAGGCGTATACCCTCGTCGCTGACGTTGCCATACATCCAATACCAGAATGTCCAAGGCAAAGCACTGTCGGTAGGCTTTGCGAATTGTTCATACCATGTGGGTACGTAATCTGTCTGAACTGTTGTCGGAGCTGCAAGCAACGGGGCGGCAGCGGCAGATATCAATAGAGTGGCTATTCTTCTCATTTTCGTTTTGTCAGTTGATATGCAATGTCGCTTTTCCTGTCGGAATGCACTTGCAAATCATCTTGTCTATCAATCATCTTTTTCTGTCAGAAATACTATGTTAGTCAAAATGCAGTGTCACCTCTCCTGTGTAGCTGCCGTTAGCCCATACGGGCTGTGCAGAAGGACCATTGAGGTCGGTGGTGTTCACCTTGTTGCGTACGGCAGGGATTACCTGCATCATGCTTATTCCTGTCTCCGGCAGTGTATAGAGCAGTTGGTCGCGTCCGTCGCGTGGCTGGTATACGCCGACGTAGTCTTTGTCGGTGCCTGGACAGATTGTTATCATACCCGTCTTGGTCTGCAGCTTCATCCACTGCACTCCGGCGAAATAGCCCTTGAACTCAGGATAGTCGAAGCTCTCTCCAGGCACGGGGTCGTTGTAGTCGTTTGCCCACACGCCGAGTTGCGGACCGTGTATGCGGTTTTTCCACACTCTGTAAGGACCGCATCCGAGCCACTCCTTATGCTTCACTTCTGTTTCCGGCAGGTCGAACTTCACTCCCATCAAATCTACCACACCGTTGAAGATATATGAGTAGACGAGTCGTGCTCCGCCGTCTGGCGCTATGTGCCACTCAGCTTTCTGCAGTGAACCGAGCTTATATGTAGCTGTTACGATCAGAGTGTCGTTGGCTCCTTCGGTGGCAGTGAGATTGTCAAACTTGCCCTGTTCGGCATATTCTTCGTATGTGGTCTTCTTTTTCTCTGCCTGTGGGTCGTCATGGTTGTAAAACTGGTCCATAGAGCGGTCTGCACGACGGTATGCAAAGAATTTCGGACCATTGCCAAACTTGTAGTCACCCTTCTTTGTGGTGACGCTTGCCAGACTACCGTCCTTCTCGTTGAAGGTGAAAGTCACATTGCCCGCCTTCACCACACCGCCGTTCATCTGTGGTCGGTTGCCAGTGGTGGCTGTCTTGGCGAATGGCTTGTCAGAGTCTTTCAGTTTGAATACCCATGTGAAGAGGTCCTTTCCGTATTGGTCTGTAGCTTTCACGCTCAGTGCCTCAGCTCCGTTCGGAACGGCAGGCACGGAGATTGTTCCCTTGCTGTCGGCAGGGATGTCGGCACCGTTCACGACGCCTTGTTTCAGACTGCTCGCCTTGGAACCATTGTATTTCAAGTAGCTATAATCAAATTTCACGCCTTTTAGCGAGAGGAAATTGTAACGGTTTTCCACGTTCAGTCTGCCGTCGAAGTGTTCAGGCATGCTCACCTGCACAGGGCACCATATCTGTTTCACCGTGTAGTAGCTGCCTTCCTTCTCATGGTGAGGACCAACGATGCCGTCGGCTCCATAGTTGCCTACGTTGTCAATCATTCCACCCATGTCCACTCGCTTCACGCCTTCGTCAACGAGAGCCCAGATGAAACCTCCTGCGCAGCGTGGCCATTGGCGCATCACCTCCCAGTAGTCGTAGAGTCCGGCTCCTGCTCCTCCATCGTAGAGGGCGTGCAGGAATTCTGTAGGCATCCATATCTCCGGTTTGCGCATATATTCGTTGCTCTCGCCGTAAGAGCGGTAGTGCATGGTCTCGTAGCCGCTGAAATTGCCCTGCGGATGAAGCACCGGACGCTTCTGTATGTCCCATTTATGGAAATCGCCGTCGAGTTCAGTGTTCCATCCCTTTTCGTTTCCGTTGCTCCACCATATTATTGACGGGTGGTTGACGTCGCGCGTCACCATCTCACGGATTAGTTTCTGTCCGTTGATTGTCTCGTGATGGCCATGCCATCCGCTCAGTTCGTCCATTACGTATAGACCGAGACTGTCGCAGATGTCGTAGAATTCAGGATCGGCAGGGTAGTGGGATAGGCGCACGGCGTTCATGTTCATGCTCTTGATGAGTTCCACGTCTTCGAGATTCTTCTGGTAAGACAGAGTGCGTCCCGTTTCCGGTCTGAAGCTGTGTCTGTTCACACCGCGTATGTTCACCTTCTTGCCGTTGATATAGAGACCGTCGCTTTCTCTTGTCTCTATCGTGCGGAAACCGAACTTGTCCTTCTCCACGTGCAGCGTCTTGCCGTAGGCATCGATGAGAGAGAATGCCACTTGATAGCGGTTCGGTGTCTCTGCCGTCCATAGCTTGGGGTTGCTTACTTTGAAAGCCACGTCAGCATAGTCGCTGCCGTGGCGCACGTCTGTCGTGTTTTCTGCCACCTTCTTGCCGTTCATGTCGCTGATGGTAGTCTTCACCTTGGCTCCCTCAATAGTATGGTTTAGCAGCACATAGGCGTTGAACTCACCGTCGGCAGTGGCGTTGATGGCTGTGCGCTCGATATTGAGAGCCGGTTTGCAAACGATGAATACAGGGCGGAAGATACCTCCGAAATTCCAGTAGTCGGCGCGGCGTTCAGAGAGATTCACTCCGGCGTTCTCGCTCTCTTTGCTCACGGTGACTTCCAACAGATTCTTCTTGTCTCCGAAGAACACGCGGTCTGTCACGTCGTATGTGATGCGGTAGAAAGCTCCCATGTGCTTGGAGCCTGCCTTGCGCTTGTTTATCATCACCTGGGTGTCGGTCATCGAAGCCTCAAACACCAGTTCTATATGATGGTTTGCCCATTCCTTTGGCAGCTTGAACTCATATTTGTACATACCTTTCTCGTCGGCGATGCCGTCGGGGAATGCCTTGCCATAGAACTTCATGCCATACTGGAAATTGCCGAATCCCTGCAGTTCCCAACATGATGGCACACCGATTTTCGTCCATTTTCCGGAGTTGTTTCCACCTGTGCAGAAGAAGTCCCACTGCACCATATCGTCACATCCATGACCGCTCAGATATTGTCTGTGTGTCATGACGTCGTTTTGTGCCGTCGCGCCGATGGATGCCGACAGCAAAGCCAATGCTGATATAATCGTTTGTTTCATATTTCTTTTAGTTGACGAGTTGACAAGTTGACGAGTAAACAAGTTTACAAGTAAACGGGTTGACAAGTTGACCGGTTGACGAGGATGCTGGTGCTCCTCATAAACCTCTCGCCGATTTGTTTTCATATATGACGCATGAAATATGAAAATGTACTATTACATACCTTTTGTTCGTAGACAATGTAGTAGTCTGTAATGTCTCTATTTACAGGGCAATGTCGTAGTATGCAAGAATATCAGTTCTTGTATTTCTTTTCTATGGCCACAGCCACGGTATGTCCCATTGTCCATGCCGCCTGTAGGTTGAAACCGCCAGTCACGGCATCCACATCGAGCACCTCGCCGGCAAAATACAGTCCGTCGTGGTCTTTGCTTTCGAGAGTGGAATGATTCACGTTCTTCAATGACACACCGCCACAAGTCACAAATTCCTCCTTGAATCTGCATTTGCCGTCCACCCTTCTGATGTCTGCCGTGAGGGTGTTTACAAGTTTGTTGAGGCCCTTGCGCTGCAGTTCGCCCCATCTGAGTTGTGGGTTCACCTGTGAACGCTCGATAAGATGCTGCCACAGACGGGCATTCAGATGTGGGGGATATGCACTTGCCAGTTGCTTTTTCGTGTTGGATGCGCTGATGGCTGAAAGTTCTTCCGTCACTTCCTCCGCTTTCCTGCCGCCACACCAGTTGATGCAGATATCCGTTTTGTATTCATGTTCATGAAGGAATCTTGCAGCATGGCTCGACAGCTTCAGTATTGCCGGACCGCTCATTCCCCAATGTGTGATGAGTAACGGACCGTCAGCTTTGAATTTAGTGCCAGGTATGCTTGTAGTGGCTTCTTCCACCACCGTTCCCATCAGTTTTGTGATGCCGTCACCTGGCAGACACATGCTGAAGAGCGATGGCACCGGATTCTCCGTAATGATGTCGAGCGGACTGAACATATTGAGCTGACTGGCTGCCGGTGTGCCTCCTATTGCCACCACCACGCAGTCTGCTGTTGCCGAACTTCTGTTTCCGCCGAACCGCAGCGAGTATTTTCCGTTCTCCTTGTCGTGGGAAATCAGTTCTACGCGGTGGCCGGTGAGGAGTCTGATGCCGAGACGGTTGATAATCTGCGTCAGCGTGTTTACAATCTCCATTGCGTCCTGAGAAACAGGAAACACGCATTCATCCTCCTGTGTGGTCAGCCTCACGCCTTCGTTCTCAAACCACTCGTATGCATCGGTATGGCTGAAGCCCTTGAGCAGTCGCTTCATCAGTCGTTCGCCTCTCGGATAAATATGGGCGAGGCTCTTCACCTGGTTGAACGAGTTTGTGAGGTTACACCGTCCGCCACCCGTCACCGATACCTTGGCGAGCTGACGTTTGCCGCCCTCGTATATCGTAACGTCAGCCTCAGGTAGTCTGCGCTTGATGCCTATTGCCGCAAAGCAGCCTGCTGCACCTGCGCCTATCACTGCGATATGCATTCTTTGTCTGTATTATTTCTGTTTAAAAGTAAAAATGAAAACGGTATGCAAATCTACCACATTTTTGTGAAAGATAAGCATACCGTTCCTGTTTTTGTCATATCTGCTGTCGGCATCAGCCGTCAGCAGATAGAATATCCGATCGGATTATCATTTCTCTCTCAAGAATCTGTAACCGAAGCGCTCGCATGCAGCCCTCTCCAGATCCTCGCGCACGGCAGGATCGGCAATGGCTATCAGAGCGTGGGCACGCTGTGCGAGGTCTTTGCCCTTGAGATAAGCTCCACCGTATTCCGTCACCACGAACTGTGTCTGGAAACGAGTAGTCACCACTCCGGCACCCTCTGTGAGCACAGGCTTGATTTTTGATATTCCCTTGCCGGATGATGCGGTCATGGCGATGAACGTCTTGCCGCCTTCCGACAACGCACCGCCATACATGAAGTCATGCTGACCGCCCACGCCGGAGAAGAGACGCGTACCGATGGAGTCGGCACACACCTGACCAGTCAGGTCCACCTCAATGGCAGAATTGATAGACATCACCTTAGGGTTCTGACGGATACGGAATGGATCGTTGGTCCATGCCACATCTTTGAATACCATGTCCTCGTTGTAGTCCATGAAGTCATACAGGGCTCTTGAGCCCAGAGCGAGCGATGCCACGCTCTTGCCAGGCATTACAACCTTCTGTGAGTTGTTGATGATGCCGCTCTTTATCAGAGGCAACACACCGTCGGTCATAGCCTCGGTGTGCAGACCCAGGTTCTTGTGGTCTTTCAGAGCGTTGAGCACGGCGTTAGGAATACCGCCAACTCCAATCTGCAATGTCGCTCCGTCAGGAATCTGCTCGGCGATGAAGCGTCCTATCTTCTCCTCCTTTTCGTTAGGCACTGCTGTAGGCACCTCTACCAGCGGATCGTCAACCTCTACGCAGGCAGCGATGTCGTTGATGTGGATAAGCGGATCGCCATAAGAGAACGGCATCTGCTTGTTCACCTGTGCGATGACAATCTTGGAACATTCCACAGCACTCACTGCAAGGTCGGCAGAGATACCATAGCTGCAGTATCCGTCCTCGTTAGGGAGCGACACGTTGAGCAGTGTCACGTCGAGAGGCAGATAACCCTCGCGGAAGAGCGCCGGCACTTCGCCGAGGAAGCAAGGTATGATCTGAGCTTCGCCGCGGTCTACAGCCTTGCGCACGCTGTTGGCAATGAACAGGCTTCGCGGTATGAATATGTCGCGCAGCTCTGTGGTGGCGTATGGTGCGTCGCGTCTGCCAACGGCAAAGGCAGAGTACATCTCCACGCCCTTCAATTCGCTGGCGCGTGCTGTGATGGCATCGAGGAGCACCTCAGGAATAGAAGTGCTACCCTGGATATATACACGGTCGTACGACTTAATCAGTTTTGCAGCCTCGGCGGCTGATACATAGTTTGGTTTCATAAATATGTTTGGGGTTTTAGAGTTGGCAAGTTGACGTATTGACGAGATTATAAAGAATACTCTTGTCGGTTGACGAAGGAAAAGTCTTTCGTCGGTATGACGAGTTGACAAGGAGCTTTCACATTTTCAATTGGTTAAGGCAGATCTTGCATCATTCCACCTTAATATCTCCTCGTCAACTCGTCTTCTCGTTAACTTGTCTACTTGTCCAAAGGATATTTCTCGTTGAATATTCTCAGTCTCTCGTCGAGCATTGGGAAATGTTCGTCGCGCAGCATCGATGTGCAGACGCGCAGTCCCTGCTGTTCACTGCCTGTAGTGCGCAGCGAGATTGCCGATATTCCGTAGTGGATGAGTTCGGCGAGCAGGTCATCGCCGGAGAAGCCCTTTCTTCCGATGGTGAAGAAGAAACCGTCGCTCACGTCTTGGTCGACGTCCTTGTCATACACGATGTGGAAGCCGTTCTTCAGGAACACCTCCTTCAGCAGAGCAGCCCTGCGGGCATACTCCCTGTTTTCGGTCACGAAGTCGAGCTTTCCGTCGCATGCCGCCTCATACATCGCTGCCAGTGCGCACTGTGCCGAATGGCAAACGCCCGACGACAGTGTGTAGAGCACAGTGAATATGAAAGCGCGTCCCAGTGTGTCCATGCCGAGAGTCTTCTCAAGATGCGGATACACACGGTTGAAGAGCTTGTCGCTGATGGCTACCGTTGCCACGCGCTCGCCGGCATAGCTGAATATCTTTGATGCCGAAAGCATGAGCATGTAGTTGTCGGTATAGTGTGCCACGGTAGACTGATACGGAGCCTCAAACGGTTTGCCGATGTATTTGCGGGAGTCCATGCCCAGATAGGCAAGGTCTTCGATTACCACGGTGTCGTATTTCGTTGCCAGCTCACCGATATACTGCAGTTCCTCCTCTGTGAAGCAAACCCATGTAGGGTTGTTGGGGTTGGAATAGAGTATCGCTGCGATGTTGCCTTTTGCGAGATGACGCTCCAATTCCTCCTTCAGCTTTTCGCCACGGAAGTCATACACGTCGAACATATCCTTCTTGTAGCCCAACACGTTGGCCTGCAGTGGCTGCACTGAGAAGCCAGGGTTGATGAAGAGGATGGTGTCCTTCTTCTCGTCGAGATGGTTTGTCACGATGAACGAGGCGAACGTACCCATCATGGATCCTACTGTAGGGATGCAGCCCTCAGGGTTGATGTCCACGTTGAGGAATGCCTTGACGAATCTCGAAGCCTGTTTCTTCAATGGTGCTATACCTGAGATGTTAGGGTATTTCTGTGCCACTCCGCTGTCGAGGGCCTTCTTCTGGGCCTCGATGCCGATTTGGCTTGCCGGCAGACCCGGCGAACCCATCTCCAGATGCACGAATTTCTGACCTGTTATTTTCTCCAGTTCCTCTGAGAGAGCCACGGTCTGGCGAATGGTAGCATTGCCGACATGCGGGATGTGCATCTTCTGCAATACCTCGTTTACCGTTTCTTTACTGAAAGGAATTTCCATAAAACTGTCCTTCTCTTATTTGTTGATATGCTTGTCAGCCACTTCCAGTCCGGCTCTGAAAGCCTTCAGGTTCATCTCTACGATAGCCTCGCCCTTGCGGCCGAACACGTTGCGGATACCTTCCTCTATCTTCTCCACCTCGATGCCGAGGAATGGAGATGCAGCACCGAGCAACACGATGTTTGCAGCGCGTGGTGATGCCACCTCCTTGGCGATGGCGTCAACGTCGAGCGATACATGATGGTCTATAGCCTTGATGCTGTCGAGCAGCTCCTGCAGTTCAGGATAGTTAGGAATGTTGATGAATGGGGCGGTGTTGGTGATGATCCATCCGTCCTTCTTCAGATATGGCAGATAGCGCATAGCCTCCATCGGCTCGAGCGAGATGATGAGATCCGCCTTGCCCAGAGGAATGAGGTCTGATGATATAGGATCAGAGCTGATGCGCAGGTTTGACTGCACGTCACCGCCTCGCTGGCTCATTCCGTGAACCTCAGCCTGCTTGATATATAGCTTCTCCTTGATAGCGGCAGCGCCTATGATGGTTGCGATAGAGAGGATTCCTTGACCTCCCACTCCCGAAAGAATTATGTCTGTATTCATAATGCTGTTCCTCCTTTGTTTTTACTTTTTCTTGTTGTGGCGGCGAGCCGTCTGAATGCACTCTCTGCGTGGGATTACCACGCTCACTCCGTTGTAGTTCAACTCCTCGCGGATAACGTTCTGCATCTCTTCCATGTGCTGTGGCAATGGGATAACGACGCGCACGTGTTCTGGCTCTACGCCGAGACCGCGGCAGATGCTCTCGAGTCTGCCTGTTCCGGCAGAGTCCTGTCCGCCGGTCATACCGGTGGTGAGGTTGTCAGAGATTACCACAAGGATGTTTGTCTTCTCGTTCACTGCGTCGAGCAGTCCTGTCATTCCAGAGTGTGTGAATGTAGAGTCGCCGATTACGGCTACTGACGGGAACTGTCCTGCGTCAGCGGCACCCTTTGCCATCGTGATGGAAGCACCCATGTCGACTACTGAATGCAGAGCCTGGTATGGTGGCAGATAGCCCAGTGTGTAGCAACCGATGTCACCGAACACACGGCTGTTGTCATACTCCTTCAGCACGTTGTTCAGAGCCTCGAACATGAAGCGGTGGCCACAACCCTGGCAGAGTGCTGGTGGACGTGGAACCACGAGCTCGCAAGCCGGGTACACCTCCTCGTCTTTCAGTCCGAGGGCAGCGATGATATTGTCTGGAGTAAGCTCTCCTGTGCGTGGCACCTCTCCAGTGAGTCTTCCCTTGATGGTGATGTCCTGATCCAGGACACCGCGCAGCATCTCCTCAACAACAGGCTGTCCGTCTTCGAGGATGAGCAGTGAGTCGCACTTCTTTGCCAGTTCCTTCACCTTGTTTACAGGCAGAGGATACTGCGACACCTTGAGCACTGGGTAAGGGCATCCGTCCTTGAAGTGCTCCATCAGGTAGTTGTAAGCGATACCGCAGGCGATGATTCCCAGCGAAGTGTCTTTGCCGTCGATGAACTTGTTATACTTGGAGTTCTCAGCCTCAGCCAGGAATTCCTTCTGCAGGCCAACAAGGCGCTCGTTGCGCTTGCGTGCCACAGCCGGCAGCAATACCCAGTCCTTAGGATTTGACGGGTATGTCATTGGGTTCTGGTCCTTGATTTCACCAGTAGCCACTACGGCGCGAGAGTGTGCCATACGGGTCACCATTCTCATCACCACCGGCACCATGTGCTTCTCAGACAGTTCGAAGGCATCCTTCATCATGCCGTAAACCTCCTGCTGTGATGATGGCTCAAACACAGGCACCATGGCGAACTTGCCATAGAATCTTGAGTCCTGCTCGTTCTGTGAAGAGTGCATAGAAGGGTCGTCGGCAGCCACTACCACGAGTCCGCCGTTTGTTCCTGTCATTGCCGAGTTAACGAAGGCGTCGGCACACACGTTCATTCCCACGTGCTTCATGCAGACCATGGCCCTCTTGCCCATATACGACATACCGAGAGCTGCCTCCATGGCTGTCTTCTCGTTTGCCGACCAACGGCAGTGGATTTTTCTTTCGGCAGCCAACTGGTTGCCCTGAATATACTCTGTGATTTCTGTGGATGGAGTTCCGGGATATGCGTAGACACCCGAAAGTCCCGCATGAATGGCACCCAAGGCTATAGCCTCATCGCCAAGTAGCAAAAGTTTTTCATCCATATTCAATAAGGTTTTTATAATATTGGTTGCAAATATAATGCTTTTTCTTGATTTAAAACAAGAAATTGGTAAAATATTATTATTGTCAGATAACCCTCAAAATAAAGAGGTCCTGTCCGAAGCCCAATGGATGAAGGCCTTCGGACTTTATCTTTCCAGAAGCAATCCCTCTTTAAACCCAAATCGGTCATTAGGGCTTGCATGGATTTTGTTTTTTAGAAGAGTGGATTTTGTTTGGCTTTTAATGAGTAATAGCGGGCTATTGCGAATTAAAAACAAGCAAAAGGCGCCTTATAAAAAGCAAAAGACTGCAAGCAGTTATGAAATACCATATTAAACGGCCTAATGACCGTTTTGGGTTAAAGGCAAAAGAGAGGAATCACCATCGCCACATTCTTCCAGTTGGCACTATTTCAGATGGATCACCCCAATAATTGTAGCGACAAGAATATATGCCTGGAATTTCCCCCACGGCGTGGGGAACAGAACCCCCCAATGTGGGGTTTCATTCCCCA
>NZ_FR892636.1:0-18017 GCF_000436015.1 Prevotella sp. CAG:592
ACGGTATGCCTTGCCTTGCCATTTCTCAACAAGAATGGAGTTCAATTCAAACTCAATGCCGCCCAGTTCCTCCTTCTTCCACCCTCTGAGCGCAAAGATGTCATCGTAGAGCGAACCGCAGCGGTTGGCGCGGATATAGAAAGTCATGCAATGCTTTCCGACCTCTTCCACAATTTCCTCTGAGCAGGATCCGCAATCTGCTCTGAAACGATTGACTGTCAATCCTTTCTGTTCAATCCTATCAAAGAATCTCCTCAACGTGTCCTTCTGGTGGAAACGAACGTTAGTGTTGCCGTCGCTGTTCTCTATGCCGACAATCATGTCGCCAATGACAGCCACACCAGGACGGTACCCGAGAAACTTCTTGTATGTGGGTTTTGCATCAAACTTCTCAGCCTCTATGAACTGGTGGTCGAAGTCAACGTCATACCCCTCGCCCTCTTTCAGCTGCCCTGTGGACAATAGGCAATTGAGGAGCAGTGTATTCAGCTTGTCTGCCGTGTTGAAGTCGTAGGTCTTGCCAGTGTCGGCGAAGTCAACATCATACATTTCTCCTTCCTTCAACTGCCCCGTTGCAAACAGACAGTTCAGGAGCAACGTGTTCAGGTTGTCTGCCGTGTTGAAGTCATAGGTCTTGCCTGTATCTGATGTATATGATATGTTTTCTTGAGTCAGTTCCTTTATGGCTCTGAGAATCGTGTCGGCACTACAGGTGCGAAGTGTCGGGTGAAGCGAGAGATGGCTCATCAAATGAGTAGTTACATCCTCAATACATGAGCCGCCACAGAAGTAAACGCTCATAAGCGAACGGATGATTTCGCTGTATTGATAACCATACAGCCTGCATCTCATACCGAGGGTTGAGTCGATTACAGATGAGAGCTTGGAATCAAATTGCTCCATTATTGGAAAAATACCTCCAAAAGGAGAGAGTTTCTCAGATTTTATTGCTACCTTTGCCATGTCTGTCGGGTTTGATACATATTTTGATTTGCAACACTAAGATAGGTGAAAAATCTGACATGGCAAAATCCTGAGCAACTTTTTGTTGCTCAGGTACTTATAAATAAAGTTAAATCAAAGTGTTGCGGAATTAAGGTATAACTCTTCAGCACTTTCTTGCCCATCTTCTCCGATAGCCATGTGGCGTTCTGCTCCTTGATGCGTCGTGTCAGCGAGTCGCTCAGGTTATATGCCCTCATTCCGGTATTTATCGCCTCCTCATATCTTCCGAGAGCCTGCAGCACACGGGCTTTGTTCATGAGTATGGTGTTGGAGTAAATGTAGTCCACGGTGTCTCTTCCGTGCGACATCCAAGTCTTCTCCTCTTCGTTGATTTTTTTCAACGCCTCTTTGTATTGCTTTGTCTCCATCAGATAAGGCACTACGTATGATGCACCGTCGGGCAAGAGGGCAGTACGTGTGGAGAGCAGGTTGTCGAAGCATTCCCTTGCTTTTGCATGATTGCCGCTCTTCTCGTATGCTATTGACAATAGCGAGTAGTATCCGGCGTTTGCCACGTCGTTGGCACCGCTCACATCCTCCTTCAGTTTGTTCAGCTTGTCCAGGCATTTCTTGTATTTCGGCTGCATGTCGATTACCAGCTTGTATTCCTTGATGTCGATAGCCGAATTCGCTTTCAGTGAGTACACGGTGGCGAGGTCGAAATATGTGTCCCAGTCGGGAGTCTTCTTCAGTTGTTCTGTAATTATCTGTATGCAGCGGTCGAAGGTATTTATGGCATGCCACATGTTTCCCACTTCGCCATGACATTCGCCGATGGTCATCAGCAGCTGTGACATGAGCTTTCTGTCCTTATGCTCGTATGCCAACTTTATGCCCTTGTCTGCCATGGTAAGGCTTTCCACATAGTTGCCGCAGCTGTAAAACTGCGATGAAGCCATGTTGTAAAGTTGCCTTTCCTTTTCCGGATATTTTTTGATGTCTGGGTCGTTGAGGGCTGCCACGGCATAGTTTGCCGCCTTGCTGTAGTTTCTCAGCGCGTTGTTGTAAACCATGCTCATGAGATAATTCGCCTCGATGTTCGTCATCGAACCGTCTTTCTTTCCGGTCTCAATCATCTTCAGGGCGCGCTTGGGCTGAGTCAGACTGATGCCTCTAACGTATTCGAAGGTGTATTTGGAATTTGCCTTCTTTATAGCCGTTGATTTTGCCTGTTCATCCTGTGAACAAGCTATGAAGGCGATAGTCACTGCCAGTATCAGCAATATAGTGTTTAGTTTCTTCTCCATTTGTCTTTTCCTTTCACGTCTTTACCATCCACTTCCGTTGTCGGTATCGGTCCACTTCCTTATATGTCGTTATATTTCACTTGCTTGCTTCAGTGTCAAGGAGTGATGCTGTTTCCCAGGAGGTTTCTCGGTAAGTCTTCTTTGTATGGTTAGTATTGAATGATTTAGCTTTAATTGCGATGCGATTATATATTAATCGCGTTATTTATTCGCTACAAATATAATTCTTTTCTTTTATTCATACTTCTTTTCTTTGTTAATAATAGCAAAATAATTACATTTCAAGCCTCTCTTGCGATATGTCGCAAAAATTTGTAGATTGCAAATGTTACAAATTGCGTTATTATGCTTTTTGTATTTTGTAAAACGTTGTGTTTTAGCTTGATGCGATAATTTACGACATTCATTGATTTTGTAACTTTGTAAAAAATATCCTGTTTGGTTTGTTTTGTTTTGTATCCAAATTTTATAAAAAGCGTGTTGTTTTGTAACAATTGTATTATTCTGCGTAGCGTTACATGAAACAAAGTGTATTGCTACAATGAGTCAAATGAAATTATTGCAAGTATGGAATTATTTCATTTACTTTGCATCGTTACAACAAACAAGAACCTGACACGACGGTCGCCACCTTAGACCGACAGGTTTATCGGAAACAAGCCAACACACCTGCTGAATCTTTATGGTCGCAGGTTCTCTATATATAAAATAAGTAAGCAATAATTAATAATGTTGTGAATCTTAAAACAGATAATGTCGCTAACAAAAAAGTAAGTTTAATCATGGACAGCCTCCTTCGGGAGGCCGCCACAAAAACTAAAAATTATGAAAAGTAAAACTACAAATTTAAATGTCGCTAATTACAGAAGCGTAATCAGGGCTGCCGCAATTCTCATCTTGACGATGATTTGCGGTGGTCTCTGTGCGCAGACCGTTAGTATTAGTCCAAAGACCGGTAATGTGATATCGGCGTTGAGTTATGGATCAGAACAACATGAAGCAGGTTACGGTGGAGCATGGGTTCACAATCAGTTGCCAATGACATTACTGAATTCTGATGAAAGCACGCTCACTGATAATGGCCTTATGGCAAAACATGCAAATAATGTTGGTGTCGTAGATGGATATATGGTATTTGCTTCTGGTGCCAAATCCACTACCATTAACCATATGTCATTGTCTTTGCCTAAAGGTTATCGTTTTACGAGTTACAAAATTGTAATGGACTATGCTAGCAATAGTGCGACTCAAAGTACTTTCAAAGAAATGAACTCTTCGTTCAGTTCAACCCTCGCAAGTGTTTCTGTGAAGCAAAATGATAAGGGTGTTGTTATACAGCGTACTTCTCTTAACGCTTCAGATATGGGTAATATCCTCTATTTTAAACAGGAGCATTTAGAAAATGCGATTGCAAGGGTTAAAATTACTTCCTTTGTCGTTACTTTCGAATGTACTGAAAAGTTCGATGAGAACCTTAAGCCAGGTGTCACCACTTTGACGAGTGGTGTAAGCTGCCTTGCTTTGCCTTTCCAGACACAGAGAGTAGACCTTGGACCTATCACACAGAAAACAGTCAACACTTATACATCTTATAAGTATGACTACAATAACGTAAAGGACCTTGCGGCAGACTTCCTGTTATACGATAATTCTGGTATAGTTGGTGGTACTGCAAAACCTGGAACCGCTGGTGATGGAAACATTGCCAAATTAAGCTTCGATGGAACCAATACTTATATTGGTCTCAAGAACAATACTTATTGGCTTGAAACACCAACTGATGCCGTAGCACAGGGTGAAGTCAACATCCCTGTAGGCTATCGTATTGTGGGCGCTCGCTTGGTTTACGCAAATAATGTTGCTCAGAACATCAAGAAAGGTGACAAAATCTATATCACCGACGGTAAGGGTAATTATATGAATGCCAGTCTGAAGTTCACTGCAACCAAAGTGGAATGGAATTTTGCTGCTGATGGAAAGTTGTCAACGACATCTGATAATTCAACGGTTTATTTACGCCACGAAGAGTCAGGCATTTTGTTATGGAAGACCTATTCTCTGAAAAATACGAATAAATCCGACCAAGCCTCTGCATTCAACACTGATGGTACCAGCCTCTTCTATGGCAGCGGAACTGATTCTCACATAATATCTTTTGATAGCAATGGTAATGCTGTATATGACATATCCCAGCAGAATGCAATTGCTCTTAACGCTAATGTTCCTGTCAGTGACAATTCTTTCACCGTAAAGGTATATGACAAGACCGGTGAAAATGTTGCCCATCAGGTGGCAGTAAACAGAGAGAATCCTACTGGCGACATCGTTCTTGAGGAACTTAACAACGACGCCATCAAGTTCCAGATTGAAGGACTTACAGGTGATCAGTTGGCATACGTTTGCCTGCAGGTACAGCTTGAGGCTCTCAACCCATACATCGACAAGATGGATATCTCTTGTACCCAGCCATCGGGAGAGAAGAAACTCAAGAACCAGTATCTCGCCGACGACTTCACCATCGGTACTAACGGCAAGGTGGATTTCGCAGTGCCTACAAACTTCGGTACTAATGGTTTGCGTTTCGCTTTCGAGGGACTCCACCACAAGAATGCTGATGAGACATACACTAACATTGGCTCAGAGGGTAAGCACTCTCGCTACCACTTCGTGAAGTCTGATTACTACGATTTGATCGGTGAGAACCTCCAGGCTCATCGCTCTGATGCTGCCGACTACGACTACACTAAGAAGATTGAAGTGAAGGTGGCAGGAACACAGGCGTTCAAGTGTAACAACTCCGACATCTTCAAGGCTGGAACAAAAGGTGACGGTACATACTATTATGTAGAGAACCGCTATTCAAATACAGCATACAATACTCAGGGCGGAACTTGGCAGGAGATGCGCGTGAACAATGGTGACGGCTACGTGAAGCGTTATCTCGTGGTCTGCGACGAGACCCGCTACAACATCGCTCCTACAACTACTCCACGCCATGCCTTCTATGCATACTACTCAACAGACCTGAAGTTGACTACAGTAAACTATGTGCCGGAGCTGACTTATACCAAGGTGTACAAAGACGCCGTAGTGCCAAACACTTATGACGCAAACTATTACGTAGGCGTGAAGGTATCGCTGAAAGACACCGACAACAAGCCTATTCCGGAAGGTGAGGGATATGTATACGCTAAGCAGATTATCGAGAAGATTGCTCTGGACATCGAAGCCAAGAAGGAAAACGCTCCTGTAGACACCAAGCACATCCTCTATTTCGATGCCAGCAACATCAACTCGCTTCTCTTCAGTGATACGGATCCTACATGGGGAACTCTCACCGACCTCAAGGCAAAGCTCGGCGACAACGCACTGCTCTATATGCCGGAGGGTGTGACAGCCAACCTGAAGAACGTAGTGACGAAATCCCTCTCCGGTGACGATTTCGTGTCGGAAAACGATATCGAACTGGTAGACCAGCAGCCGTTCTTCGCTCCTTACAGCATCCGACTCAATGCTGCCAACGAGGTGGTATACAAGAGAAAGGTGACGCTCAACCACAATGAAACAAAGAAGTGGGTATCGCTGATGCTCCCATTCACAGTGGCAGTGGACACAAAGACAGGAAGCTATGTGCAGACCAAAGACAACTGCGCATTCACGTTCTACACGATGAATACCGACAACACATTCAGCAACGCTCAGGAGACAGGCGAATATATCTACGAGGCAGACGCACACTTCTCGCCATTCACAGGACAGTTCGTTACACAGCCAAACAAGGCTTACGTAGTGAGCATCGATCAGATGGAGGAAACCAACAGCGACAAGGTACTCTTCGTTGTTCGCCAGAGCGGTTCTACTATCGAGGCTACACCGGCAACGCTCACACAGCCTCTCATCCAGGGTGAGACTGCAACGGGCAAGATCAAGGGCGAAGCAACAACACTCGTGAACTACGGTTCATACTGCGGAGTGAAAGTGCCGAAGACTGACGGAATATTCTATTTCAACAAGGATAAGTTCATCTCATCACTTCTCCTCGACGAGAGATTCCAGGATGTGTACGTATTGCCATTCCGATCATACTACGCATGTCAGAACGGAGCGAACAATGTGCGCTACCTCAACATCTCTCTTGAGCCGAACACTGAGACATCATGGATAGACAATGCAACGGAGACTGCAACGGCGAGCGCCGGCTTCATGTTCTCGGCAGAGACAGGTAAGCTGACCATCACGGCAACGAAGGATCTGCGCACCAATATCCGCAACATCAACGGACAGACAATAGACACAACCTCTCTTAAGGCTGGCGAGACACGCACAGTGGCATTGCCAAGCGGCATCTACATGGTGAATGGAACGAAGGTTGTGGTAAGATAGCCCTCATTCTGATGCACTGACTGAATATTAACGACTTAAAATGAATGAATTATGAAAAAGAATAAATATATCAAGCCGGCAACAGGAGTCGTGAATGTCCAGACCTATGGTAGGATGCTCGCTGGATCTCATGACAACTGGGCGGACAGTAAATCTCACAAGAAAGGACTGTGGGATGACGATGCTAATGAATATGATGAGTCTGCCAATTCCAATTGGGCAGGCTATCAGAAAGATTCACCTTCATGGTGAGAGTGATTGACTTGCTTGCGCATTTCAGAACAGTTTTTCAGAAATGCGTTGTTTGACAAGAAACCCCAGGCTCTGTGAAGAACTTGGGGTTTCGATTATTTTTTGCGTAGTAGGTTATGGAACGTGATAGACAGTTGATAATCTGAATACCAGATCGACTTCAGCGCCTCTCGTTCTCCCCCGTAGGACAACCCATCCTAACCTTCCCCAAGGGAAGGAACTGGTTACTCCGATTATGGATAATCCTTTGACAATCATACAGTCAATAGTATCTGTCCCTCCCCTTCGGGGGAGGTTAGGTGGGGGCTGAAGTCAATAGTAGGAGTAATTTATTCCTCCTCTTGGAAAAGGTCCTAAGATCATGATGGAAAACAAAAGAGACTTGTTGGCAGTCGTGTAGCTGCGAGACAAGTCTCTTTGTAGTTGGTATTTATTCTTTGCCCATATTCAAGCTTCACATTTTGTTTGTGTGAAGACAAACACCATTTAGTCAAACGAGCAATTGTCTTTAATATTTTTAACGTCGTATTTTCGTTTTCCTCAGAAAAAGACCGTAATTTTGCAATCACTTTCCAAAATGGGGAGTAGTTCTTTTACTTTTTGAATAAGTATCAAGAGACAGCTTAAGTGCTGAACCAACCGAGCAGACATAGCCACGGTGGTAAAAATGATACGGGTTTAAGGATTTAGTATTAATCATTAAATTAAAAGTTATGTCACAAGAAACAGAAACTTTTGAAATCATCTTAGGTCGTGTGGAGCACATCAACGCTTCACACTTTAATTGTTTGTCATTCGCCAAGGCTTCGGACATGGTGAATGGCATTAACGTGCGTCTTTCTAACATGGCAGGTGGCTATCCATTTTCATTCGGAGGTGCGACTTGGCATGATAGTGAGACGCTTTATTTGTGCGGTGAGTTTTCGGACTCATCTGACGAACATCGGGCTATACAGGAGGAAATGCACCGACAGACAAGTGGCTTTGCTGCCAAACGCTTTGTCAAGAACAAATACAAGAGATTCATTCGTAGTGATTTCTCTACATTCCGCATACAGTGGATGCTATTTGTTGTATGGATGAAGTGCAAAGACAATGCGGATTTTGCTAATATGCTCTTACAGCTGCCACATGACGTTATCATTATAGAGGACACAACCAAACAACATAGCGACACTAAGGAAATTTGGGGATGCACCAACTTTGAGTTGGCTGCAAGAAGAGCAGAGGTTAAAAAGGAAACCATCAAACAGGCTAAGGCAGACTATCCAAACATATCCAAGGCTGCTTTGAAGCGTTTGGTAAACAGTGAGACTTGCAAAGTCAATGGCATTGGAACGTTTGTCGGTCAAAACAACTTAGGCAAGATTCTCATGATTTGCCGTGATTGTCTTATACAAGGCGTAGAACCACCAATAGACTACGCTCTTTTGGAGTCAAAAGACATTCACATCATGGGCAAACGCCTCACGTTCCCAACCAATAACACACCAATGTCTAACTTACATATAGTGGCATGAAAATTCGCAATACAATCAAAATAAAGAGTGGCAAGGAGTTAAAACTCTATGGCGGTCAAAAGCACAGTAACAAGAATACCATAAGGTATTTTTGCGAACATGCTGATTTCTTTTACGAACATAGAGAGTTCATTTTCGATAACAGCCGTATGTTTTTGATACCTGTATATCAAGACAGAGATTTCATATACACTTTAGGTGGTTTATTGGAATGGTTGGAAAGTATTACACAAGTGGCTACCATATCGGAGGTAATCAAAGATGTTCTTTTTCAAAAAGACAATTCCGACAGGCTAAGTCGCTTAAAGCAACACTGTAGCCGATACAGCAAGGCGGCAGGTGAATACGAACATCTTACGCTCAAAAACGTGCATGATACAATTACATCATTAGTCAAACAAAGAGAGCATAATTTGGCTGAAAAAAGGATATGGAGTCCATATATAGACAACATCGAATTGCTTTATGAGCATCGAAATGAAATTCTTGCTCATAAGGAATGGGCAATAGCTACAATACCATTGAAAGTATATATGGTATGTCAACCTATCTGTATTGGCACGATGTTAAGACTTTGGGCGAATGAAAACGAGTGGCTTACATATCAATGCGAATGTGGGCACAAGGCTTTCATATACAGCTTTGCAGGTAGTCCGTTGAGCGGAACAACATCCATATCCTACAAATGTGTACATTGCCACAAACAAGGCAATGCTCAAGTAGATGGCTTTCTCTGTCGAGCACATACTCTTGCCGTTACACAACAAGAATTATCCAAAGAGGCTGAAGGTATAGAAGCTATTACATTGAAAGAAATTATAGACAATATAAAAAGAACAAATTTAAAGTAATTAATTATGATTTACTAGTGATGCGATATTAATCGCTTAACTATAGTTATATATTTGATATTTAATCATTTACAAGCGTTCTTTGTTTTTTTGATTTGAAATTGATTGAGTAATTTTGCAGCCAAAACTGCAAGACTATGAACATCGGCAAATATATCTTTGCTCAAGTCATCGACTTCATACCTCGCTACCAATTTGACAAGTTGGTGAAGAAGTATAAAGGTGACTGGCATGCAAAAGATTTATCCTGCTATAACCAGTTGCTCCATCTGCTATTTGGTCAGATTACTGGTTGTGTATCCATCCGTGATATTTGTCTGTGTCTAGAGGCTCATGGAAGTAGCATATACCATCTTGGAATTCGCAAGTCCGTTAATCAATCCAATTTATGTCGTGCTAATGAGAAAAGGGACTATCGCATCTACGAAGGACTTGGCATGTATCTAATCGGTATTGTCCGACCAATGTATTCAAACACAAAGGTTGCTGAGATAACGATAGACAATGTCCTCTATGCGCTTGACTCCACAACTATCTCAACAAGCATTGTTCTGGCTGCATGGGCATTGGGCAAGTATAGCAAAGGCGCAGTCAAAAAGCACACACTGCTGGATCTTCGTGGAAGCATTCCGGCAAATATCCATATTACAGATGGAAAATGGCATGACAGCAATGAATTGGATGAGATTGTGCCTGAACCATTTGCGTTCTATATGATGGACAAAGCATACGTTGATTTCATAGCTTTGTTTCGCTTTCACAAAGCCGGTGCATATTGGATAAGTCGTCCCAAAGACAATATGAGATACGAGGTCGTTAACCATAGTCTAGACTTTTATCCAAGTACAGGAATCTGTGGCGATTTCATCATAAAACTGACTACCCATAAGTCGAAGAAACTCTATCCAGAACCTATCAGGATGGTTTATAACAAGACCCAATATCTAAATCATTTGATAAGCACAAATACTATTTAGCAAAATTCAAAACTATTCATCGTTAACTATTCTTAGCATAGTTTTTTCGTCTTTTTCAAAATAAGACTGTAATTTTGCACTCACTTTCCAAAATGGGGAGTTGTTCTTTTATTTATTGACAAGCATCAAGAGACTGTTTAAATACAGAACCAACCGAGCAGATTAGCCATTGCCACGGTGGTAAAATAGATGTGAGTTTAAGGCTTGATTATTCATCTTTAAATTAAAATTTTATGGCAACATCAAAAACATCAGAAATCATCTTAGGTCGTGTGGAGTACATCAACGCTTCACACTTTAACTGTTTGTCGTTCTCCAAGACTTCTGACATGGTGAATGGCATTAACGTGCGTCTCAGTAATATGGCAGGTGGCTATCCGTTTTCATTCGGAGACATAACTTGGCGTGATAGTGAGACGCTTTATTTGTGCGGTGAGTTTTCGGACTCATCTGACGAACATCGGGCTATACAGGAGGAAATGCACCGACAGACAAGTGGCTTTGCAGCCAAACGCTTTGTCAAGAACAAATACAAGAGATTCATCCGTAGTGACTTCTCGACATTTCGCATACAGTGGATGCTTTACGTAGTATGGCAGAAGTGCAAGGATAATGCGGATTTTGCCAAGATGCTCTTGCAACTACCAAATGACGCTATCATTATCGAGGACACAACCATACAACATTGCGACACAAAGGAAGTTTGGGGATGCACCAACTTTGAGTTGGCTGCAAGAAGAGCAGAGGTTAAAAAGGAAACCATCAAACAGGCTAAGGCAGACTATCCAAACATATCCAAGGCTGCTTTGAAGCGTTTGGTAAACAGTGAGACTTGCAAAGTCAATGGCATTGGAACGTTTGTCGGTCAAAACAACTTAGGCAAGATTCTCATGATTTGCCGTGATTGTCTTATACAAGGCGTAGAACCACCAATAGACTACAACCTCTTGGAGGCGAAAGATATTCACATTTTAGGCAAACGTATTTCATTCATACATTAAATAGATTAGAACATGACACATAGTAACACAGAACAACCAAAGAACAGCATCACATTAATGAATGGTGCTGTACTTGAGTGTATCCCAAAAGAATCACATCAAGGCGACTTTGTACCCGATAAGATGAAATTGGATGCAACAGGTACATATTTGAGTTTAGGCAACAAGCCTTGTAAGCCACAACCACGAACATCAGAAGAATTTGAACGACAGAAGAAGCTCTTCACGGATAACGCTTTCTACCTTTTGGCGCATCAAGAGCGTATCATGCGTGACAGTAGAATGTTTCTTGCTCCTGTAGCTGTACAAAACGGACTCGCCTACACAGGTACTTCGGGATTCAATGCTCCAACATTGGGCATATACTTGGAATGGTGGAATGAATGTTCTATGGCTTTACGAGTAGATAAAGAGAACCGAAGAAGCCTTGTATTTCACTTGGCAGGCAGTCCGTTAAGCGGTGCGAACCACTGTGCCGAGGTTTACGAGGATGGCAGGACAGAACCGGTACAAGTTTCTTCATTTATAAGCCATTGGCGACCATTCACTGCTATCAATACACGTTATGACGAGGCAAAGCATATCTATCAAGCCTACACACTTGAACAGGTACTTGACATCCTGCACGCTGAGGATGATGAAAGTTGGGACTATTCATCTGTAATTAAGGAACGCTTTATGCAGGCTGAGATAAACGAATTGAAAAAGAAAGTAGAGCGACTAACCAAAGAATCCGATAAATGGTACTCTATGTATAAAGATACTTATATGAAGTACAAGGATGCTGAGATTAGTGAGGCTTTTTCAACTTTTCAATCCTTCAGAGAGGAGTGTGAGGTTCAAATCAACTCTATCAAGATGCGTAAGCGAGCATTGAAGGCAGAACTGAAAAGCGGTGGCATGGATAACATCACATATCAACGCACGTTAATGCCGCAGAACAAGCAAATAAGAGATTTAGAGTTTAAGATAAGTACTAAAAAATATGAACTCATCAACAAATATCTTTCAGAAGGTATAAGTTACGATACTATAGAAAGTTATATGAACAAAAAGAATAATATTTAAAAGTAAGAACAATGATTGAAAAAGTAAATCCTTCGCATCCGGACAAGGTTGCAGACAGAATTGCAGGGGCATTGGTTGACCTTGCGTACAAGAAAGAAGTGAATCCGAAAATAGCAGTTGAAGTACTGCTCGGACATGGTGTTGCAAATCTCATTATTGAGAGTAGTGTGAACATTTCAGACGCTGAGGCTGAAGCTATTGTTAGCCGTATCACTAAGCGCACAGACTTGAAGGTTTCGCTCGTTATGGTAGCTCAAGACCCAATACTTGCAAGCAACCAAGACGGAGGAATCCGCTGTGGCGACAATGGTATTTTCCGAGGCGTTCCACTCACAGAGGAGGAGCGTACCCTCAGCAAAATAGCCCATGACATCTATGAGCGTTATCCTTCAGATGGTAAGTATGTATTAGGCAATGGTAAGTTGATTATCTGTCAAAGTAACGCCAAGACTGAGGACTTAAAGAAGCTCTATCCAAATGCTGTTATCAATCCTCTTGGAGATTGGAGTGGCGGAACAGATGTCGATTCGGGTGCAACAAACAGAAAGTTGGGCAGTGATATGGCGCAATCAGTTTCGGGTGGCGGTCTAATGGGAAAGGACCTTTCCAAGGCTGATGTTTCCGTCAATATCTACGCTTTCTTGAAAGCTCAAAAAACAGGCAAGCCTGTGGAGTTGTTTTGTGCCATCGGTGACACAGAGATAGATGGTAAACCTTATCGTGAAATAGTGGAAATCGCTCGTAACTACATCACGAGAATTGGCGGATTCGAGAAATTTGCCGAGTGGGGATTGTTCTAATAAGCAAGTGACATGTACAAATTTGATATAGACATAACTCCATCCCTCAACGGAAAGAAATTCATTTGGAAGGCATTTGTGAAATGTATACCATTATGCAGCTGACAGGTCATACCAATGAACGCACGTTCTACAAATATGTAAAGGCAACCCCCGAACAGATTGCCAAGCTATTGGATTTCAACTCCATCGGATAGCAATCCTATCGGGGATAAGCAGGGACGAAATCGGGGACGGTTTTGGATAAAATGTACAAGAAAGGGGATTTGTTGACTATTAAGCTATTACGTCAACGAATCCCCTAACTTATTGAGTTTAAATTAATTCATTTTTATTTGAGTGGCTGTTTATCGGTATTCCGATTATTCCCACTCGATAGTTGCTGGTGGCTTTGAGGAGATGTCGTAGCATACGCGGTTTACTCCACGTACCTTGTTTATTATCTCGTTGCTCACCTTGGCCATGAAATCGTATGGCAGATGAGCCCAGTCAGCTGTCATGGCATCGGTAGAAGTCACGGCGCGCAGAGCAACAGGATGCTCGTAAGTGCGCTCGTCGCCCATCACACCCACAGAACGTACTGTGGAGAGGAGCACCGTGCCCGCCTGCCATATCTGGTCGTAGAGAGATACCTCAATCTCGCCGTTCTGCATGTCGGCAGGAACGCCGGCAGCCAACACGCGACGCGCATCCTCTCCGGAGAGCTTCACCTTATACTCACGCAGACCGCGGATATAGATATCGTCGGCATCCTGAAGGATGCGAACCTTCTCAGGAGTGATGTCGCCGAGGATACGCACTGCCAGTCCCGGACCCGGGAACGGATGGCGTGTGATGAGATGCTCAGGCATTCCCATCGAACGACCCACGCGGCGCACCTCGTCTTTGAACAGCCATTTCAGCGGTTCGCAGAGTTGCAGGTTCATCTCCTTTGGCAGTCCGCCCACGTTGTGGTGGCTCTTTATCACCTTGCCAGTGATGTTAAGGCTCTCGATGCGGTCAGGGTATATAGTGCCCTGAGCCAGCCATTTTGCTCCCGTCTGCTTCTTCGCCTCGGCGTTGAACACCTCTACGAAGTCCCTTCCGATAATCTTGCGCTTCTTTTCAGGATCTGTCACTCCTGCCAGGTCGGCGAAGAATTTCTCGCTTGCGTCCACACCGATAACGTTCAGACCCAAGCACTTGTAATCCTCCATCACGTCGCGGAACTCGTTTTTGCGCAGCATACCATGGTCTACGAAGATACAGGTGAGGTTCTTGCCTATTGCCTTGTTGAGCAATACGGCGGCAACGCTTGAGTCCACGCCGCCGGAGAGTCCGAGAATCACCTTGTCGTCGCCCAGCTGCTCCTTCAGTTCCTTCACCGTAGTCTCCACAAAAGAGTCTGCGCTCCAGTCCTGCCGGCTTCCGCAGATGTCTACCACGAAGTTCTTCAGCAACTGAGTGCCCTGCAGCGAGTGGAACACCTCTGGATGGAACTGCACCGCCCATACCGGTTGCTTTGTAGAAGCGTAGGCAGCAAACTTCACGTTTGCAGTCGACGCGATACACTTGTAGTCCTCCGGTATCGCCGTTATCGTGTCGCCGTGGCTCATCCACACCTGCGATTTGTCCACGAAGCCTTTGAAGAGAGGGTCCTCTTTGTCGAACTGTTCCAGACATGCCCTTCCGTACTCGCGAGAGTCGGCAGCCTCCACCTTTCCACCGTTGGAATAGGAGATGTATTGCGCTCCATAGCAGATGCCCAGAACAGGTATTCTGCCGATGAGCTGGCTGAGGTCAACCTTAAACGCCTCCTTGTCGTGAACAGAGTAGGGGCTTCCGCTGAGTATCACTCCAATGACGCTCTCGTCGTCTTTCGGAAACTTGTTGTAAGGCATAATCTCGCAGAAGGTGTCGAGCTCGCGCACGCGGCGTCCGATGAGCTGCGTGGTCTGTGAGCCGAAGTCTAAAATAATGATCTTCTGTTGCATTTACTTATATTGTTTAGATGATATTGTTTCTTGTATCTGAGTCACTTTATATCCATTAAAATCCCTTTATAACCCGGAGATGAAATCCTCAGCCTCCTTCAGCGTGTCGAGCTTCCCTACATCGAGCAGGCGGAGGTCCTTTTTCAGATATCCCCGGATATTGTGGTCGGCACATGCTTTGAGATAGAAGTCAATGATGCCGAATTTGTCGCCGAACCCGTTGAACAGCGGGAACAGCCTTGGTGAAAATGCATGTATGCCGGCGAAGGCGTATTTGTGGCATTTGTCCGGATCAAGACCTTCATGAGGGGATTTCACCTCTCCCGTCTCAATGTTGGTCCATCCCACGAGCCTCATGTCGTCGTTGAAGAGCAGATAGCGTTTCGTCTTTCTCTCACTCACGAGCAGCAATGCGTCGACACCGCTCTCATGGTCAGCCTCGGCATAAAAACGTTGCAGGTCTACGTTGCTCAGTATGTCCACATTGTGTATCAGTATCGGCCTGTCGCCGAGGAAGAGTGGCGCAGCCTTCTTTATTCCGCCTCCCGTGTCAAGCAGCTTCTGCGATTCGTCGGATATGCGGATGTCAACACCGAAGTTGTTATTGTCTTTTAGGTAGTCTGTTATCTGTTCGGCAAAGTGGTGTACGTTCACTACGATGCGCTCCGCATCGCTTGCCTTCAGCTTCTCTATGACGTGCCTGATGAGCGGTTCTCCTCCCACGCTCACCATAGCCTTTGGCATGTGGTCGGTGAGCGGCTTGAGTCGGGTGCCGAGTCCGGCGGCGAATATCATAGCCTGCATCATGTCTTTTTTATAATTATAAAAATGGATATGCGTGCAAAATTACTTATTTTCTTTGTAACGGCAAACATTTCTTACGCATAATGTGAATCCCACGTTGCAATGAATGTTTGGATTATGTTAAAATCAACAATGTATGAGCAGAAATAGGGGAGCAAGGGGTGGTAATTGCCATAAATTCGTTACTTTTGCAGATGGATATTATATATATTGACTCGAAAGATTTTAATAGGTAAAGAGTTATGAACATTCTTTTATGCGGTGGTGCCGGATTCATCGGCACCCACACAATCATTGAACTTGACAAGGCTGGTCACAGCGTAGTAGTGGTGGACAATTTCTTCAACTCCAAGCCGGAGGCGCTCAAGAGAGTATCAGAGCTTATCGGCAAGGAGGTTAAATGCTATAACGCCGATGTGAGAGACAGAGACGCGATGGAGAAGATCTTCGGCGAGAACCAGTTCGACGCCGTTATCCACTATGCCGGACTGAAATCCGTCGGAGAGTCGGTGGCAAAGCCATTGGAGTATTATGAGAACAATATGGTGGCAACGTTTGTCCTCGTTGACGTGATGCGCAAGCACGGCTGCAAGAACATCATCTTCTCAAGTTCAGCCACTGTGTATGGCGACCCGGCGATGATTCCTATCACAGAGGAGTGTCCGAAGGGCTACTGCACAAATCCTTACGGCCAGACAAAGTGGATGCTTGAGGAAGTGCTTAAAGACGTACACCATGCCGATCCTGAATGGAACGTGGTATTGCTGAGATATTTCAATCCTATCGGTGCACATCCGAGCGGCAAAATCGGCGAAGACCCTAACGGTATTCCAAACAACCTTATGCCTTACATCACACAAGTGGCAGTGGGCAAGAGAGAAGAGCTCGGCGTGTTTGGCAACGACTACGACACACCCGACGGAACGGGAGTGCGCGACTATATCCATGTGTGCGACCTGGCTGCCGGTCACGTGTGTGCGCTGAAGGCTATCGAGCGCAACTGCGGACTTGCCGTATATAACCTCGGAACAGGTCACGGATATTCGGTGCTCGACGTGGTGAAAGCCTTCGAGAAGGCCAACGGCATCAAGATAAAGTATTCTATCAAGCCACGTCGTGCCGGTGACATCGCCACCTGCTACTGCAATCCTGCAAAGGCAAAGGCAGAGCTGGGCTGGGAGGCACACTATGGCATCGAGGAGATGTGTCGCGACAGTTGGAATTGGCAGAAGAACAATCCTAACGGATACGAAGACTGATGATTGATATTCCCTCCCTTAGCTGTATTAGCCTGTAGGCTTTATTTCTTGCAGGGTGGTGATGCCAGGTTGAGGAGGAAAAAAGATATTCTGAATTCTCTGATTCTTGAATTCTTGACGACACGAACCGGATTGACGGTTGTAATGGTCAAGAGTTGAGGAATTGGAGATTTTTTTTTGTTTAACCCAAATCGGGCATTAGCGCTTGCTTGGATTTTGCTTTTAGAAGAGTGGATTTTGATACGTGTTTTTTATCTTTTTTAATCATACTTTTCTTTGAACCATACCTAATAATAGGTAATTGTTTATACCTTTGCATTTGTATATAACAAGAATTAAGTATGTCATGGAAATAGAAGAAAGAGAAAAAAAGATTTATCGTGTCACGCTGATGGGAAGTGTCGTCAATGTGGTGCTTCTCGTGTTCAAGTTCGTTGCCGGTATCCTCGGCGGTTCGGCAGCCATGATTGCTGATGCCGTGCATTCATTGTCAGATTTCCTCACAGACATTGTGGTGATAGCCTTCGTGCGCATCAGTTCAAAACCCGTTGATGAAGACCACGACTATGGCCACGGCAAATATGAGACACTCGCCACATCGATAATCGGTCTCGCCCTGCTCGCTGTGGGACTATACATATTCTATAACGGATGCCTTCAGATATGGGATGTGATGCGTGGCGAGGAGATAAGTCAGCCAGGAGTGATAGCCCTCTTGGCAGCTCTCCTGAGCATCGGCCTGAAAGAATGGACCTTCCGCTTTACGGCACGTGTGGGAAAACAAGTTGGGTCGCAGGCAGTAGTTGCAAATGCCTGGCACCATCGCAGCGACGCCCTCTCCTCGATAGGTACAGCTGTGGGAATCGGTGGAGCGATA
>NZ_FR892636.1:18066-34099 GCF_000436015.1 Prevotella sp. CAG:592
GACCCTATAGCTGCCGTTGTGGTGAGCCTTTTCATTGTGAAGACAGCCCTCGGACTAATCGGCAGCTCGTTTGGAGAACTGCTCGAGAAGAGCCTGCCGAAGGAAATGGAAGACGAGATTGTTGCCATTGCCAGTAGAGAACCGTGTGTCAGCGACATCCACAATCTCTGCACCCGTCATATAGGCAACGACATTGCCATAGAGATGCACCTCAGAATGCCGGGCGACATCAGTCTGATGACTTCGCATGAGCATGCCACGAACATAGAACATGAGTTGCGTCGCCGCTTCGGCAAGCGCACGCATATCAATATCCATGTGGAGCCGCTGAAATGATCCATCGGTCATTATGCCGTTAGAAGTATGTAAACCCAAACAAAATCCACTCTTCTAAAATGCAAAATCCAGGCAAGCCCTAACGGACCGATTTGGGTTATAAATCGGGTGCCAATTCTGCCCATGTGGGGCAAGCAGCGTGCCCATGATGAGAAAGCAGCGTGCCCATGATGGGCAAGCACCGTGCCCAATTTTTGCCGTTAATCTTGTAGACCGCAAATACAATTTCCGTATTACGATAGTGATAATTGTCGTTTCGGTTTTACAGTAGTTATTGAAATAAAAAAGTTGTGAGTCTGCCATGAAGGTAAACCCACAACTTTGTCTTTTTTTTCATCTTGTCCGCAGATTGCGAACCACTGTTTATTTTACTGGAATCTTCTCTACTCTTCTTTCGTGGCGTCCGCCCTCAAAAGGAGTCTTGAAGAATTCGTCCATTATTGTCTCAGCCAATTTGTTGGCGATGAAGCGACCTGGCATAACGAGAACGTTAGCATTGTTGTGCTGACGGATCAAACCAGCCACTTCCTTGTCCCATGCAAGACCAGCGCGGATGCCCTGATGTTTGTTCAGTGTCATCACCATTCCCTCGCCACTGCCGCAGATAGCGATGCCAGGATAGCACTCGCCGCTCTCTACTGCCTCTGCCAGAGGATGAGCGAAATCAGGATAGTCACAACTTGTGTCGCTGTATGTACCGAAGTCCTTATACTGATAACCTTTAGATTCCAGATACTGGATTACAAACTGCTTCAAAGGGAAACCTGCGTGGTCACATGCCACTCCAACTGTCTTTACTTCCATAGTCGTAAGTTTTTTAAGGGTTATTATTTGCGTTTATAAGCTCAATGTTCTTGGCTTAGGGTTAGAGATGCGGAGGACTCCTTTTTTAGAGAAGTCCTCCCGCGACTCCTATTTGTTTTTCTTCAATCCTTTATAGTCGGTCAGTCTGTCATCCTCTGTTCTCTGTCGCCGCCATCGGCGGGAGAGGTAGGAGAGATACTTACAAGACCGCCGTTTTTTCTTACTTCAAGAGTTCCTTCACCTGCTTGTATACATTCTCAGCAGTGTAGCCGAGTTTCTCGTCGAGCACCTTGTAAGGAGCAGAGAAACCGAAGCTTGGCATTCCGAATACCTTGCCGTTGGCACCTACAAGGCCCTCAAGAGTTACAGGCAGACCGGCAGTCATACCGAAAATCTTGCTTCCTGCAGGCAGGATGCTCTCCTGATAGTCCTTAGACTGAGTGCGGAACAGACCCTCGCTCGGTACGCTGACAATACGGATCTTCACACCGTCCTTGCGCAGAAGTTCAGCACCTGCCACCAATGTAGACACCTCAGAACCGTCAGCCAGCAGGATAACGTCGAAGTCCTCATCAGATCCAGCCACTACGTATGCACCCTTGCGAGCCTGCTCGTAGTCGTTGCCGGCAGGCAGTTTGGCAACATTCTGGCGAGAGAAGATGAGAGCAGTAGGAGTTTCCATGTTCTCCATTGCCATAGCCCAGCAAACGGTAGTCTCGTCGGCATCAGCAGGACGGAACACGCGAACGCTGTCCTTGCCGTGGTGGTTCTTCAGCTTCTCCATCAGGCGGATCTGTGCCTCCTGTTCAACAGGCTCATGAGTTGGTCCGTCCTCACCGACGCGGAATGCGTCGTGGGTCCAGATGAACTTGATAGGCACCTCCATCAGCGCAGCCATACGTACGGCAGGCTTCATATAGTCAGAGAATACGAAGAATGTGCCGCAAGCCGGTATCACTCCACCGTGCAGATACATACCGATACACATGCACGCCATTGTCAGCTCGCTAACACCAGCCTGGAAGAATGCGCCGCTGAAGTCGCCGCGAACGATAGAGTGGGTCTTCTTCAGGAAACCGTCGGTCTTGTCGCTGTTAGACAGGTCTGCTGAAGAGCAAACCATGTTAGGAACCTGCTCAGCGAGAGCACCGAGACATGCAGCCGAAGCAGCACGTGTGGCAGAACCCTCCTTCTGTGACACTACAGACCAGTCAACCTTAGGAGCGTTGCCGCTGAACCATTCCTTCATCAATTCAGCCTTCTCAGGATTAGCCTTAGCCCATGCCTCTTCCTCGGCGTGACGCTCGGCAACGATCTTGCGAAGCTCCTCAGCGCGGTCAGCATAGAGCTTCTCCACCTCAGGGAATATAACGAATGGGTTCTCAGGGTCGCCGCCGAGATTCTTGATGGTGTTTACGTAAGCCTCGCCGCCGAGAGGAGCACCGTGAGTCTTGATGCTGTGCTCATAGCTTGAGCCATCCTCCTTGAGTGCGCCCTTACCCATGATAGTCTTGCCGATGATAAGAGTAGGACGCTCCTCCTCTTTCTGTGCGTCGGTGAGAGCCTGGCGTATAGCGTCTGGGTCGTTGCCGTCGATTGTCACCACGTTCCATCCCCAAGCCTTGTATTTGGCAGCGGTATCCTCGTTCATCACCACGTTGCACTCAGTAGAGAGCTGGATGTCGTTGGAGTCGTAGAACATGATGAGGTTGTTGAGTCCAAGGTTGCCGGCGATGCGTCCGACACCCTGTGATATCTCCTCCTGCACACCACCGTCAGAGATGTATGCATAAATCTTGTGCTTGATGACTTCTGAACCGAGTTTTGCCTGGAGGAACTTCTCAGCCACAGCAGCACCGGCTGCAAAGGTGTGGCCCTGTCCGAGCGGACCGGATGTGTTCTCCACACCACGCTTCACGTCGCGCTCAGGGTGTCCTGGAGTAGGAGATTCCCACTGGCGGAACTGCTTCAGTTCGTCGATGGTGAATTTTCCCTGCAATGCGAGAGCGCTGTAGAGCATCGGTGACATGTGTCCTGGGTCGAGGAAGAAGCGGTCGCGACCTTCCCATGTGAGATTGTCCGGATCCCATACCATGAATTCAGAGAACAGCACATTGATGAAATCCGCTCCACCCATGGCTCCTCCCGGATGTCCCGATTTAGCTTTTTCTACCATAGACGCAGCCAGGATGCGGATGTTGTCGGCTGCTCTGTTCATAATCTTCTTGTCGTTCATATCGATTTATGTTTTGTAGTATTCTAAAAGACGATATGTTTTTTATCCTTAATCGCCTTTAGTTAAACAAAGTTTTTCTTTTGTTGCAAAGATATATAAATATTTTGTTTTTGGCGAAGACTAAGGCGAATACTTTATTATTTTTTTAATTTCACTGCTTCTTGCTCCACTGGCAGGCAGTTCTGGTATTCTTTTATGTACTCGTTGAAGCCTTCAACATCTTCTTTCGTAGGAGCGATTTCCACTCCGGTGTTACCGGCAAACACCTTCTTGTCGAGATAGTCGGCGAGGTTCATTTTGCTCTTGTTGTTCACCAGATAGCCGGCCAGCAGCGCGATGCCCCATGCTCCGCCTTCGCCAGCCGTTTCCATTACAGAAATCGGAGAGTTGATGGCAGCAGCCAGTATACGCTGTCCCACGCCTGGGGTCTTGAAGAGTCCGCCGTGGCCAGTGATACGGTCCACTTTCACCTTCTCGTCGTTGAAAAGGATGTCGTTGCCTATCTTCAACACTCCCACTGAAGCGTACAGGTTGGCACGCATGAAGTTGGCAAGGTTGAACTTGCTCTTTGCCGAGCGCATGAAGAGAGGCCTTCCGTCAGCCAGTCCTGTAACGGGTTCTCCCGAGATATAGTTGTATGCCATCAGTCCGCCGCAGTCGGCATCGCCCTTGAGGGCATGGTTGTAGAGTTTGCCGAACACCTCGTTCATGTCCACCGGTATTCCCAGCAGTTCCTGATATTCCTTGAAGAGGTTCACCCATGCGTTGAGGTCAGAAGTACAGTTGTTGCAGTGTACCATTGCCACCGGACTGCCGTCAGGCGTCGTCACCATGTCGATCATCTCGTAAGGACGCGACAGGGCCTTCTCCAATACAATCATTGAGAACGATGATGTGCCAGCCGACACATTGCCCGTGCGTTTCCTCACGGCATTGGTGGCCACCATTCCTGTTCCGGCGTCGCCCTCTGGCGGACACACCGGTGTGCCGGGCTTCAGATGACCGGAGATGTCGAGTCGTTTGGCGCCTTCGGCAGTAAGAGTGCCGGCATCCTCTCCGGCAGAGAGCACCTGAGGCAGGATGTCGGTTATCTTCCAGTCGAAGCCGTAAGGTGACACGAGTTCATCAAACTTGCGTATCATCTCAGCGTCGTAGTTCTTGGTCTTGGAGTCGATAGGCAGCATGCCGGATGCGTCGCCCACTCCGAGCACTCTCTTGCCCGTTATCTGCCAGTGGATATATCCGGCAAGGGTGGTGAGGAAGTTGATGTCGTTCACATGGTCCTCTTTGTTGAGTATTGCCTGATAGAGGTGGGAGATGCTCCATCGCAGAGGGATGTTGAAGTGGAACAGTTCAGAGAGCTTGGCGGCAGCTTCCGCTGTGTTGGTGTTTCTCCATGTGCGGAAAGGGGCAAGTATCTCCTGCTTCTCGTTGAATGCCATGTATCCGTGCATCATGGCGCTAACGCCGATGGCAGCCAACTGTTCTATCTCAACGTCGTATTTGGATATCACGTTGGCACGAAGGTCGGCGTAGCAGTTCTGCACACCGTTCCATATAGCCTCGATGCTGTAAGTCCACAGTCCGTCGATAAGCTGGTTCTCCCATTCGTGAGAGCCCTGGGCTATCGGGATGTTGTTCTCGTCGATGAGCACTGCCTTGATTCTTGTGGAACCGAATTCGATACCGAGAATAGCCTTGCCTTCTTGTATTGTAGCTTTAGGATTGTTTGTCATTACCTTATTATATATATCAGTGTTAATGTTCTTGTCTGCTGTAATAGTATGGACCAATTATCCCCAATCGGTCATTAGGGCTTGCTTGGATTTTGAGTTTTTAGAAGAGGGGATTTTGTTTGGCTTTTAATGAGTAATAGCGAGCTATTGCGAATTAAAAACAAGCAAAAGACACCTTATAACAAGCAAAATACTGCAAGCAGTTGTAAAATATTACATTAAACGGCCCAATGACCGATTGGGGATTATGATTGTAGGACAACTCTACATGTTTCGAGCTGTCCTACATTCATAATCAGATTTATTATCTCAATGCCTTGTTCAGCATGTAATACACTTCGTTGATGCGGAGGTCTCTCTTCACGCTTTCGAATGTGGAGTCCTTGTCGATATGCAGATATTCGATGTCGAGCATCTCAGCATAGTCCTCCCAATACTCCGGTGTGATGTCGTAGGAGAAGCAGCTGTGGTGAGTGCCGCCGGCGAGAATCCACGAACCGGCACCGATCTCGAAGTTAGGCTGCGGAATCCACAGGGCGTTGGCAACAGGGAGCTTAGGCAGTGGTTTCGGTTTGATGCAGTGTACATCGTTGACGATGAGTCTGAAGCGGTTGCCCATGTCGACTACCGTTGCCGTAACGCCGTCGCCAACCTTTGAGTTGAACACGAGGCGGGCCGTCTGCTGCTTGCGTATGCCGATGCCGAGGTGGTGTACCTCAAGGCGTACTGGCTCGTCGTCGACAGCGATGAGAGGACAAACCTCGAGCATGTGGCTCTGGAGCAGTGAAGAGTTCTCTCCATCGAAGTTCAGTGTGTAGTCCTCGAGGAACGAGCATCCCGTAGGCATACCCTGAGTCATATACCAGAGAGTGCGGTAGAGGGCAGCCGACTTCCAGTCGCCTTCGGCGCCGAAGCCATATCCCTCAGCCATGAGTCGCTGTGATGCGAGGCCCGGAATCTGGTCGAATCCTACGAAGTCGTCGGCATCAGGGTCGCCCCATGAACCGAGGTCATCGAAGTTTGTTGTGAATCCCTTTGCACCCTTCGCCTTGAGACAGGCACGGATGGCAAGTTCTGCGCGTGCGGCATTCCATATCTTCTTCTTTCCGATTTCCTCGCCCGCCTCGCAAGGCACGATTTTGTATAGCTTGTGGTATTCCTCCACCAATGCGTCGACATCGGCAGGGGCAACCTGCTTCCAGTATTCCATCAGCTCCGACACGCAGCAGTAGTCCACGTGGTAACCGAGAACCTGCTCAGCGCTGACCTTGTCGCCGTCGGTCACGGCAACGTTGTTCATCTGGTCTCCGAAACGAATGATAAGCATGTCTTTGGCGTCAGCAACGGCGGCGGCGACACGAGCCCATACGGCGATGTGCTCCTGTGTCTTCTTCTCCTTCCAGTATCCCACAACCACTTTGCGTGGTTTGCGTAGACGTGAGCATATATGTCCGAACTCGCGGTCGCCGTGTGCGCTCTGGTTCAGGTTCATGAAGTCCATGTCCATCGTGTCCCAAGGAATCTCCTGGTTGTATTGTGTGTGCAGATGGAGCAGAGGTTTGTGCAGCATCTGTAGTCCGTGTATCCACATCTTGGCTGGCGAGAAGGTGTGCATCCATGTTATCACGCCCACACATTTCTCCTCGTTGTTGGCAGCCATCATAATAGATGCCACTTCCTTGTCAGAGTTTGCTGTTCCTTTATAAACCACCTTTATCGGGATGATACCCGACTTGTTCAATCCGTCGACCATCTCCTGTGAGTGACCGTCAACAATCTTTACTGTCTCGCCTCCGTAGAGGAGCTGTGCTCCAGTAATCCACCAGAGTTCCAAATTCTCAAATGCCTTGATCATTGTTTCGTAGTTGTTTCTTCTTTAGTTATGTTATTATCTCCAGACGGTCATCAGACCATTCATAATGACCGGTTGGAATTCTGATCCTTCCGGATTATTTTTTCTTTTGTCCGTAATAAGCGTTAGGACCGTGTTTGCGGTTGAAATGTTTCTCTATCAACAGAGGGTTCATAGTGGTCTCAGGGTTCACGCTGAATGCCACGAAAGCCATCTTTGCCACCTGTTCCATCACTACGGAGTTGTATACAGCCTCGTCAGCATCCTTTCCCCATGAGAACGGACCGTGGTTTTTCACCAGCACGCCCGGCGTATGTACGTAGTTGATGTCTTTGAAACGGTTCACTATAACCACTCCCGTTTCTTTCTCGTATTCAGCCATCTGGTCTGCCGTCATGTCCCCGGTGCATGGTATGCAGTCGTGGAAATAGTCGGCGTGTGTCGTTCCGATGTTCGGAATGTCCTTTCCTGCCTGTGCCCATGCCGTGGCATAAGTGGAGTGGGTGTGCACGATACCTCCGATTTCGGGAAAGGCACGATAGAGCACGAGGTGTGTAGGAGTGTCAGAAGACGGATTAAGATCGCCTTCCACCACTTTGCCCGTGTTCAGGTCAACCACCACCATGTCAGACGCCTTCATGTTGTCGTATGACACGCCCGAAGGCTTGATTACCACGAGACCTTTCTCGCGGTCGATGCCAGAGACGTTGCCCCAGGTGAAAATCACGAGATTGTGTTTCACGAGGTCGAGGTTGGCACGGAATACTTTTTCTTTCAGTTCTTCTAACATAATATCTTGATATGTGTTTGATGGCCGGTCCTTGGGTCCGGATTCAGTCCTTAAGCCTCCAGACTTTCAGAACCGGCCATGTTGTTGTCATTAGAGTTTGAAATAAGGATCGTCGTCATACGCCTCTTTGTTGAAGCAATACAATGCTGCACCGCGTTTCGACGTTATCTTGTCGATCTTGTCAGTCTTCTCGATGAAGTCGATTGTCTTGATCTTCTTTCTGAAGTTGCGCTTGTCGATTTCCTCGCCGAGGATAGCCTCGTATACGTGTTGCAGCTGCGTCAGCGTGAAGAGTTCTGGGAGCAGATTGAAGCTCAGAGGCTCTGTGGAAATGCGGCGGCGGAGCAGGTTGATGGCTTTTCTCACCATTTCGTTGTGGTCGGAATAGAGTCTTGGCATCTTCTCCACATCGATCCACTTCAGCTGGTGCTTCTCGCGTAGCTCGTTGTCGTAGTCTTTCACATTGATGAGTGCACAGTATGCCACGGAGATGACCCTTTCGCCCGGGTCACGGTTTACGGCACCGAAGGCACCCACCTGTTTCATATACAGGTTGTCGAGACCGGTGAGATCTCTCAGCGTGCGGTTGGCAGCATCGTCGAGACTCTCGTTCTCCTTCACGAATCCACCGTAGAGCGACCATTCGCCGCGGCCCGGATCCATTCTCCTGTTTCCGATGAGCAGTTTCAACTTGTTTGCTTCAAATCCGAAGATTATGCAGTCTACCGACACATACACCTTGGAGTGTTCTTTATAAAAGTCAGTCATTAGGTATTATTATTTAGGTTTTTATAGTTATTCTTTATGTCGTGTGTCATTGTCAGGGGCGTCTTTTTTACCAGAAGTAGATGTAGAATGCCACTGTGATGGCAAGGATTATAACACTGTGGATCACATCCCACTTCGTCCAGCTTGCCCTTGTGGCAGCCCTCTGTTCCGGAGTGGAAGTGCCGAACACCAGTCCGCGTATCTTGTCTTCAGTAGGCGCAGGAGTCATGAGGCTCACTACCACTACAACCAGACAGCACACGATGAGCATCACACCGCAGAAGTACAGCCAGTTGAAATCGAAGAACACTGTCTTGAACCAGTTGTCTGACGCATCAGTTACATTACTGTAGTATACCTTTGCGCCGAGTCTTGTCAGACCGATTATGATGCCAGCCAGGAGTCCCCACATACCGCCTTTGGCAGTGGCACGCTTCCAGCATATTCCAAGAAGGAATGCCGCTGCGATGCCAGGAGCGAGAACGCTCTGCACGTCCTGAAGGTAATTGTACAACACGTTGCCCACGCTTCTCATGATAGGAATCCACAGGATACCGAGAATCACGATTACAACAGTGGCGATCTGTCCGATGCGTACGAGAGATTTCTCTGATGTCTGCGGACGGAGACGCTTGTAGAAGTCGATGGTGAAGAGCATTGCCGAAGAGTTGAACAGCGAAGCCAGCGAACTCATCAATGCTGCGAGGATACCGCAAACCACGAGTCCCTTGAATCCTGCCGGCAGCAGTTTCGCCACGAGGGTAGGGAAGGCGGCATCGCTTATAGCCACGCCGTTGGCGTCAACGGGGAGGAATGCACCACCGCTCTTCACGTTAAGTGCGTAGGCAATCATTCCAGGGATGAGGAAGATGAACACAGGGAGCAACTTCAGGTATGCACCGAAGATAGTACCGCGGCGGGCCTCCTTCTCATTCTTTCCCGACAGCACACGCTGCACGATGAACTGGTCGGTACACCAATACCAGAAACCGATTACGGCACTGCCCACAAGGGCTCCAAGCCAAGGATATTGCGGATCGCGCAGGTCGCGCATCAGGTCGGTCATCTTGTCGCCATATTCGTTTACAGGCTCAGCAGAACAGATCTGCATCACCTGGTCCCAGCCGCCCACGGCCTTCAGTCCGAGCACGAGGATGATGATGGAACCGAGCAGAAGGATAGGAGTCTGCAACACCGAAGTATAGAGCACGCTCTTCATACCGCCGAAAATGGTATAGAGAGCAGTGATAAGCACCAGTCCGATAGCAGCGATCCAGAAGAAGTCGATGCCCCACAGTTCCTTGATGCCGAACACCTGCTGGAACACGAGACCACCGGCGTATACAGTCACGGCAACCTTGGTGAGCACGTAGCTGATGAGCGAAATCACCGACAGTATCGTACGACTCTCCTTGTTGTATCGTCTCTCCAGAAATTCAGGCATGGTGTAAACCATAGAACGGGTATAGAATGGCACGAACACCCATCCAAGGATAAGTATCATCCATCCCTGTATCTCCCAGTGTGCCATTGCCATTCCTGACGATGCTCCGGCACCGGCGAGACCTATGAGGTGCTCCGAACCGATGTTCGACGCAAAGATCGACGCTCCGATGGCAATCCAAGTTGCGTCGCGTCCGCCGAGAAAATAATCTGCAGAGTCGTTGTTCTTCTTGCTTACGACCCATACCACGATTCCTATTAAGGCTAGGCAAAACAGCCCTATTACCAGCCAGTCATATAATTCCATATTAGTTTATTTATTTAGTTAGTAGTTTTGTTTTTTTTGTTAATTGTTGTTGCGGATATCACTCCGCTTAGGTCTTAACCTCCAAACGGCTATAGGAACGCTTGATGCTGCAGTTCCAAAATAGTTTGCCGTTTTTGGTCAGTGGCAGATTCTCTCAATCCCCATTTATTTCTTTATTCCGAAGCGGTAAGCCACATGGCTGTAATACCTCTCGCCCGGTTTCAGATATGGCGAAGGCCAGTCTTTCTTGTTCGGTGAGTCTGGGTATTTCTGGCTCTCCAGACATACCGACACATGCTTGGGATATTTCACTCCGTGCTTGCAGGCAATGCCCGTGCCCTGGAAGTTGCCGGTATATACCTGTACTCCCGGTTCGTTGGTGAACATCTCGAGCAGGATGCCTGTGACCGGCGAATAGAGCGAAGCGCATACCTTGGTGTCGTCGCCCTTTCCGTTCTTGTATGTGTTCAGACACCAGTTATGGTCGTAGCCAGTGGCGTTCTTTATCTGCTGATATGTAGTGTCGTTGATTGTCTCGCTGATGGCATGAGGCTTGCGGAAGTCCATCGGTGTGCCCTCCACAGGCTTTATCTCGCCCGTTGTCATGTATGTGTCGTCGGCAGGGGTGAAATTGTCGGCATTGACATACAGCACCATGTTTGTTCCCTCTTTCGACGGGTCGCCGTTGAGGTTGAAGTAGCTGTGATTGGTCATGTTTACCACCGTCTCCTTGTCTGTCGTTGCCTCGAAAGTGATGTCGAGAGTATTGTTGCTGAGTACCTTGTATGTTGCAGTGGTCTTCACTGTTCCCGGGAAGTTGTTGTCGCCGTCCGGCGACATGAGTCTCATGACGAGAGTAGTGTCGTTGGGCTGTTCTGCATCATACACCTGATACATCCATCCCGACGGACCGCCATGCAGGCAATGGCCGAAGTTGTTCTGCGGCAGCTGGTAGTCCTTGCCGTTCACGTGAAGATGGCCCTTGTCTATTCTGTTGGCATATCTGCCCACGGTAGATCCGTAGTCGCTCGGACTGTTCACCGAGTCGGCATACTGCCTGATGTTGTCGTAGCCGAGCACCACGTCAGTCGGCTTGCCGTCCTTGTCGGGAACGGTGAGCGATACCACTCTGCCTCCAAAGTTTGTGATGCATACTTCCATCCCACTCTTGTTCTTGAGCGTGAAAAGTTTGACGGGCTTGTTGTTGATGGTTGTGTCGAATGCGGCAGGGTTGAGGCCAGACTCAGTGAGCTGTGTGTTGCCGCCTGTTGAGCATGAAAGCATCGTCGCGATAGCCATTCCTGCTCCAAGAATGATAGATTTTATACCTTTCATATATGTATGCTAAATAGATTTTCGGAACGTAAAGATTCAATGAATTATTTAATTCGTGGCTAAATTACTATTATTTTTCCAATCGGCAATAAAAGATTATGACTTTTTTGTCCGTGTAGGTGTTGTTTCTACACCTTTTTGTCTTTTCTTCATGTTTAAGAGGGTGTTTTGTTATCTTAAGTGTACAATTACAGGGGTATATTAACGAAAAAGCGGAAAGCCACAATGAAATGACTTTCCGCTCGGTTGTGCTATGTTTGGTTCCTGTTTTCTTAGCTTTAGCAGATTTTTCTCGAACCGTCTTTGATCACCACATCGTATATCTTCGGTTCCTTGCCGTAGCGTTCTGCATATTTCTTCTTCACGTTGGCGATGAAGTGGTCGTAGAGGTCCTCCTTCACGAGGTTGATGGTGCATCCGCCGAAGCCTCCGCCCATGATTCTCGAACCGGTAACGCCATCTTCACGAGCGATGTCGTTGAGATAGTCGAGTTCTTCGCAAGACACCTCGTATTCCTTGCTCAGTCCGTGGTGGGTTTCATACATCTTCTTGCCCACGGTCTCGTAGTCGCCGGCGTTGAGTGCGTCGCATACTGCCAGCACACGGTCTTTCTCTCCCAATACGAATGTGGCGCGCTTCATGTCCTCCTCGCTAACCTCATCCTTTACGGCGTTGAGCATGTCCCAGTCGGCGTCGCGCAGGGTTTCGATAGTCTTCTCAGGATATTTCTTCTGCAAAGCGGCAACCACGTTCTCGCAGCTCTTGCGGCGGTCGTTGTATGCCGATGATGCCAGTTCATGCTTCACCACGGAGTCAACGAGCACCAGTCTGTATCCCTTCGGGTCGAATGGGAAATATTCGAACTCGCGGCTGCGGCAGTCGAGGCGCATCAGTTTGCCCTCCATGCCGAATACGCTCGCAAACTGGTCCATGATGCCACAGTTCACTCCACAGTAGTTGTGTTCCGTTGCCTGTCCTGCCAGCACCATATCCCATTTAGACACCTTGTTCTCGCCGAACAGATCGTTGAGGGCGTAGGCATAGCAGCTCTCGAGGGCTGCCGATGATGACAGACCGGCTCCGAGAGGCACATCGCCTGCGAATGCGGTGTTGAAGCCTTTCACGTCAACTCCGCGTTTCTTCATCTCCTGAACGATGCCATACAGATAGCGTGCCCAGCTTGCTTTAGGACCTTTTTCATCGTCTATGTCAAATTCCACACGGTCTTTCAGGTCGATGGAATAAGCCATCACCTTGTTGGTGCCGTTGGGACGTATTTCACACATTATTCCTTTGTCTATTGCTCCCGGAAAGACGAAGCCTCCGTTATAGTCGGTATGTTCACCGATGAGGTTTATTCTTCCTGGTGATGCATAAACGTTTCCTGTCTGTCCGTCGAAATGCTTTACAAAACGACTTCTTACATAATCTATCTCCATAGGTTAAATGATTTTGAGTTTGTGATAATATTTATTAGTTAGTCTATTTGTCTGCTGATTGTCATTTAATGCTTGTTGATAAGCCTGTATGTGAGCAGATTGTCATTTCTTTACTCCGAATTTGTATATTGTGGTCTGCTTGTACTGCTCTCCCGGACGTAGCACTACAGACGGGAAGTAAGGACGGTTTGGCGAATCTGGGAAGTGTTGTGCTTCCAGGCATACCGCACTGCGGCGTGGGAACGTAGCGCCATGCTGTCCGCTGATGCCGGTCTCGAAGTTGCCGGTATAGAGTTGCATTCCCGGCTCTGTGGTATACATCTCCATTGTTCTGCCGCTCTTTGGCTCCGTCAGTCGGGCTGCGAAGCTCAGTTCGCCCTCTTCCTTCTTGTTCAGCACGTAGTTGTGGTCGTATCCGCTGCCGTTGCGCAACTGCTCGTTGTCGGAGTCGATGCGCTCGCCGATGGCTTTCGGTGTGCGGAAGTCGAACGGTGTGCCCTCCACGAAGCGTATCTCGCCAGTAGGGATGCTGTTGCCATCGATTGGCAGATAGAAGTCGGCGTTGATCTCGCATTCCACGTTGTATACGTCCGGAGTTGGGTTGGCTATTCCAGTAAGACTGAAGAATCCGTGGTTTGTCAGACAGATTACGGTCTTCTTGTTTGTCGTTGCCATATAGTCGATGATCAGTTCGTTGTCATCGTTGAAGGTGTATGTAACGGTAACTTTCACCTCACCTGAGAATCCCTCTTCACCGTAGCTCGACACGTAGTTGAGAACCACCGTCTCGTCGTTCATCCTCAGAGCGTCCCACACTTTCTTGTTGAATCCCTCGTTACCGCCGTGAAGCGAGTTCTCACCGTCGTTGATAGGCAACTGGTATACCTTTCCACCGAGTTGGAAACGTCCTTTGCAGATACGGTTTCCGTAGCGGCCGATGAGTGTGGAAAGATATGGCTCCGGACTGTTTATCACGTCCTGTATGTTGTCGTGTCCTTGAATGACGTTGGCATAGTTGCCGTCTTTGTCAGGAACCATTATGGCTACCAGCGCACCGCCATAGTTTGTCAGTGCCACCTCATTGCCATTCTTGTTCTTGAGAATATATAAATCAGTTTTCTTTCCGTTTACTGTGGTTTGAAAATCCTCTCTCTTCAAACCACATAGATTAGGTGCTTCGTTTGTGTTCATAATCAAATGTTATTAGTTAGTATTCTATTTACTGCAAAGTAAAAGAAAAATAATGAAACGAGCAAAAGAAAAACAATAAATCGAAAGCAATAAGTGTTAATTTCCACTAATGTGGATTCTGAGGTTGGCCATAATCCCATATCGGTCATTAGGGTTTGCTTGGATTTTGTCCTTTCAGGAGAGTGGATTTTGTTTGGCTTTTAATGAGTAATAGCGGGCTATTGCGAATTAAAAACAAGCAAAAGACGCCTTATAAAAAGCAAAAAACTGCAAGCAGTATTTAAAATTATTACATTAAATGGCCTAATGACCGTTTGGGTGGTTACTGGTGGTGTTTAATATTTCTACTAATCCTCAAATCTCATCCACATATTCTTGAAGTTGATAATAAATTTCCTATGTGCCATTAACGTTGGTAAACCGATTCTGCAATCATATTCCTCATTCTGTTCTGAAGATGTTACTACTGGAATGTTTGTCTCGGTATATTGTTCGCCAGCAAGGGTAAATGTCCATGACACTGGTATCGTTTTTACGACATTGACACCACCGACACCTGCCATGCGCAATGAATCAGTTGCCGTTCTACCAGTAAAACAGTTTTCGTTCTTTTTATAATAGCGATTTGTCAGGATGGTTCCCGATGCGCCAGTGTCAACTATTGCATCAATCTTTCTCCCTGAACGACCATCTGTTAATGGCAAATGGAAAAGGCGCTGAGGTGAACGATAGAAATTGGGAGCATATGCAGGTCTTGGTGTGTACGAGGTTGGGATTACAAGCTGCATTCTGTCAAAATCGAAACAAATCTCACCCAATGGCATCATTGTCTGGTTGCCTATAACGCATTCGTATCCAAGTTCCTCCAACTTTTTGTTAGCTAACGGATTGTCAGTTCTCATATCGACAACAAAAAATGGGACATTTCGATAAACTAAATCACCAAGTTTTAGGGAGTCCACCACTACTAAGCCTTTGCTATCAGCATAAGACATACCCAACATCTGTATGTTCTTGGTCTGTATGACAGTTGCCTTTATATGCTCGGCAAACTTAGTAGTCATTATATTTATACCTGCCCCTGAATCGTAATTGCATTTCACTTCTTTTCCATTGATATTAGCCATAACAGACATCATTTCTGGATTTTTGCGGTTACCTGTATGTGTTAACAAGGGCACACTCACGTTATAGTCTGGCCTCTCCACAGAAAACGTGCCGCATTTCGAAAGCTTAGAATAAATGTCCTCATAGGCTTCAAATACAGGATTTACAGTTTGTCCACCCTTGCGGTAGGCCTCGTTCAGACTGTGTAATAATGCGGAAGCCTTATCGTAGTGTCCCAATGTTGCATAATCTTCTGCCATGAAATACATTATTGAAGGTACAGATGAATTTAGTTCATCTTGATACTTCTCCAAAATTTCTTTGCCATATTTGATAGCGCTGTCCGGTTCATTATAGAATTGACTTATAAAGAATCTGGAGAGCGGTTTTAGAAATGGTGTCTGCAAGTTCTTTCCATCAGACATATACAAAGATCTAAGTTCGGCCCAATTACTGCCATTCATAGCCTCGCCTATTCTCTCGTCAATGCTTTTTACTTGTCCAAATGAAATTGTAGCAAATAATAATGCCACAAATGTTATACTTATTCTTCTAATTGTCATAATCATTATTTTATGTTTTTGTTCTTATGAAATATCCACAAGTTTCTCATATCATATTTTTTGCTTTACATATAGAGGGGTCTTACTCTCTATTGATTCTTTCCACCAATTCGTCTGGTGTAAGTA
>NZ_FR892637.1:0-892 GCF_000436015.1 Prevotella sp. CAG:592
GGTTCTGTTCCCCACGCTGTGGGGGAAAATCAGGGTCTATGTCTTAGACATCACAAGTCTATATATCAGACCATGAATACAACCGGAATATAACATCAAAACGGGCGTTAGACCATCTAAATCCCCCAAGTAGTTGATTACACCAAAGGTTCGGAAATATCGGGCAGATTACAATTTGTCAAACAATACATCCCTATGCCATTCGAGGAATTCTTTTCGTGGCATATAGTCAAGGGCTTGGTTCAATGGATTGCCGATGTATCGTATGAAGAATTGTTGATAATAGCTTTATACATGCGAATGATACTTCTATGATACTTCTGTGACACTTTTTTGTAAACAAGAAAGAAAAGTGTCATTGGGGTAATGTGCAGGAGGTCAAATGATTAGGTGCGGACGGGGACTCCAGAATGAGACTATGATACTTTTTTGTCCAAAAAATGTTTCGTGTGACTGGGATAAAGGGAGTGTCAACAGATGCTTTTTGAAAAAAACAGGGATTCCTCCTGTCTGCTTGTTCTCTGATTACCTATAGACAAAAACCAGGATAAACCACAAGTCTTATGATACAACAATAATAAGTCCTTATGATGTAATATGGGAATTCATAAGACTTATGACAATATGATGCTGTAATTACAACAATGGCTGTGACAATAGAAATGAATATCAGCCCCACCTAGACTCAAACCCATCCTAACCTTCACAAAGGGAAGGAACAAGTTACTCCGGCTATTGACAACAGCCCCCACCTAGCCTCCCCCGAAGGGGAGGGGCAGATACCTTTAACTGTAGATTGTTGCTTGTAGTTGCTTGATTGTCAATAGTTTGTCATTAACAATGGTACCAGCTTCTCCCCTACGGGGGAGGACGAGAGGGGGCTGATGTGATT
>NZ_FR892637.1:912-19097 GCF_000436015.1 Prevotella sp. CAG:592
AACTCATTTCGGACTAACCAGTTCCTTCCCTTTGGGAAGGTCAGGATGGGTTGTCATTTTAATGTGTTATCATTCCTCTTCAGACGTTTCCTTTCCGAAGTCAGGGTCTATCTTCAGGAATGCCGTTACGAGGAACGTGATGGTGCAGCAGAGCATCACGATGATGAAGAACGTGCGATAGCCCAGCATATCCTTCATATATCCCGACACCATGCCCGGGAGCATCAGTCCGAGATATGATATTCCGGTGCAGATGGAGTAGTGGGAGGTCTTGAACTTGCCCTGGCTGTAGAAGAGCATGTAGAGCGTGAGCACGGTGAATCCCAGTCCGTATCCGAACTGTTCCACGAAGAGACACGACGACACTACGAAGAGATCGGAGTTGAGCGAATAGCTCAGATATATATACACCACATCAGGCAGAGTGATGGCACACACCATCGGCCACAGCCATTTCTTCATACCGTCGCGGCTCACGAGATATCCGCCTAGGATTCCGCCGAGCAGCAGACCGATCAGTCCCACCGTGCCGTTGGCGAGTCCGTATTCCTGTGGCGAGAGTCCCAGACCGCCCTGGGAGTTGGGGCGCAGGATGAATGTCTTAGTCATGGTGTTGAGCAAGGCCTCCGGAAATCTGTATAGCAGCAGGAAGAGCATTACGCAAAGCGTTTCAGAAGCCTTGAACTTGCTGAAAAACGTGGTGAACATCGTCTTTATCTCGTTAGCCACCTCTGTCATGCTGCGTTGCGTATGAGCGTCATCTGCAGGTTTCGGCATAGTGCGGCAGTGGAGCAGCCACATTCCCAGGAACAGTCCGGCGAGCCCATAGAATATCAGAGCCCACGAGAATTTTATCTGATTGCGGAACACCACCTGCAGCACTCCGGCGAGCGACACGAGAATGCCGTTGACGAAGATTATTGCGAGTCTGTAGAACGTGTTTCTGAGCCCCACGTATTTTGCCTGGTTGTGGTTGTCGAGTTCTATCATGTAGAACCCGTCGGCAGCCACGTCGTGGGTGGCGCTGCAGAAGGCGATGATGAAGAACAGGCACATGGTGGCCTGAAACCAGAATGCCGTAGGTATGCTGAACGCTATGCCAGCCAATGCGCTGCCGATGAGCATCTGCATGGCGAGCACCCACCAGCGCTTGGTCTTCAGGAGGTCGATGAACGGGCTCCACAGCGGTTTTATCACCCACGGCAGAGCCAGCCATCCGGTGAAGAGACCCACCTCAGTATCGGTGAGTCCCATTTGCATATACATCACCACGGAGAGACCCGTCACGATGGCGTTTGGCAGTCCCTCGGCGAAATATAGGGTGGGCACCCATGCCCACGGAGATGTTTTAGTCTTCATTTTCGTTTCGTTGTTTTCAATAAATATCCTTTATCTCGGCGTTGCGATAGTAGTGGAGTAGAATCTGACGGTAGTCGAAACCCTTTTCTCCCATCACGGCAGCACCTATCTGACACAGTCCCACACCGTGTCCCCATCCGGCTCCCGTGAGTTCGAACCGCTGCGGCACACCGTCGCTGCCGATGTCTTTGCGGTCTACCACGAATGCCGAGCTATAGAGGTGAGAGTCGCTCAGGGCGCGTCTTATCTCCAGTTCCTTGCCGATGGTGAACGAGCGTTCGGTGCCCACGATCAGCAGTTTGCTTATCCTACCACTCTTTCCGCGTTCCACCGCCTTGAGGTCGATGATGTCGCCGAGGTTCATCTTCAGTTTCTCATCCAGCAGACTCTTCAGCTTCTGCTGAGTCAGAGTGACGTGCCAGCGGTAGAAGTCGGCAGTCTCCTGGTCGTAGTCGTTGAGCACCTCAGAGAGCACCTTGGCATCGCTGGTGTTGCAGAAGCTCTCCGGACTCGTCCTTATCCATTTCTCGGCATTCTCCTCGATGGTGAGGTCGGGCACGCTTTCGCCGCCGTCCTTCATTCCGCCCTCGGTATCCCTGACGGCGATGAGATAAGGTTTTGACACATCCTCCCAGCAGTATTGGAACTCCTCGCTCACTCCACCGCAGCATTTCGAGAACCTGGCGTCGCAGATGTCGTTGCCGTTCATGAGAATCTGTCCTCTCGTCAGCTTTATCGCCTGTGCCACGTGAGGCGACGTTTCCTTCGTTATTCCCTGATAGCGCTGGCAGTGGTCGTCGGCACACACGTCGAATATGGTGTGGTCTTCGCGGTCGTACCAGCGGATGAGCATGTCGTCCTTCTTGACAAACGAGAAGAAGTTGTTGCCGCTCTCAGCCACTTCCATCCTCTTCTTCATCTGTGCGAGCAGCCATGAGCGGGAGATTACGGCGTGAGCCTTGAGCAGTTCCAGACTCGATGTGGCGCTCATCTCGCTTGAGATCACGCTTTCGAGATATTTCTCCACAGGCAGACTGTTTATGGCACATATCTTGTCGGCCTCCACCACGAGGTTCAGTTCTCCCTGGAAGGTCTGTGTCTCCTTGCGCTCCCAGTGGAAGTTCACACCGATGGTCACGTCGAAGAGCGAGAACGACGCCTTGTCGGTCTTCGGTGAGAAACAGAGTTCGCGGTATTGGTTGCCGTTCCACAATATTCCACCCTCAGAGAATTCCACCACCTGTCTGCCGGTGATTATCTCACCCTTGGCAGAATACTCGCCGTTGAGCGAGAACTCAATCCTCTCGCCGCTCACTATTCCCACGTGAACGTTGGGCTCGCGGCGCTTGGGACATATTATGCTCGCTGCCGAAGGTTTGTTGGCATTCTCCTTTATCTTCTTTATCACAGAGGCAAACTCCTCGTCGTTGAGGCTCACCTCACGCAGTATTTCTATCGCCTTCTCTGCCGTGAGACTCTTGAAGTCGGCCTCTCGCGGCGTTATTATCATTCCAGCCATGTCGAGAGCTCCCGGACTGATCATCAGCGAACCCTCGGCCTCAGGAGCCGACAGGTCGGGATAGCATGCCGGACGGTGGCGGCGGCGAGGGAATACCACCGAGAGATATTCGTCGCCGTTTCTCCAGCTCACGATGTTCATCATCGGCTCATAGTCGTCCTTTGCCATTGGCAGCGCCTTGTAAACGAATTTGAACAGTTCGGCGTCACCCTTCAGACTCTTGCTGCGGATGAGCAGTGCCGGCGAAGGATATTCGTTTATCACGGAAATGCTCTCGCCGTCGTTGTTGGTGGATATCTCCGTCATGTTGCGGCAATAGCGTTGCCATCCCGTCTGCAGCGGCAGCAGTCCGCTCGTGCCGGCCTGGAAATGACAATGGTCGGGAGCCGACGCTCCGCATTTCGGACCGTTGTAGAACACCATCAGCTTGGGGAACAGCGTGAGCAGACGGTGTATCTCGCTGTAGTTGTGGTATATTGCCTGTGGCTGGTGGGTGAGCTTGGGTATCGTGAAATGTGCCGGCAGGATAGGGTAGGGGTTAACGAGCAGTTCGAAGTCCTTGTCGACAGTCTTCGACATCTGTTCCTCAGGACGGTTTTTGCGGCAGAGGAAGCACGGACGCTTCTCCAGGCTCTTCTTGTCTATCCTTGCCCCTGTGGAGACGATGCGTGCCGGATTGAACTGCACGATGATGTTGTTGCCTTCGCTGTTGAGCTGGCGCTGCTCCACATTGTGAAGGTCGCGAAAGTTCTCCCTTGCCAGGTCCCACTGCTCCATCTGTCTGTTGAAGAAGCGGTGGAGCGAACTGTCGTCGCTGAAGTCCATCATTCCCTTCTCTATCTGCTGTCTGGCAGAGAGCTCTATTGTTCTGATTCTGTCCTTGTATAAGTTGTTGGCATTCACCTTCTCTATGCTCAGAGCGGCATCGCTGTTTCCGCCCCATCGGCGGCAGAGATACAGTTCGGAGAAAATCCTGCCAATCCTGTAGCGGCGGCAGAAGGCGAGCGCCATGGCATAGTCTTCGCCGTAGCTCGTGTTGGGGAACTGCAACTGCCTGAGCAGCGGCGTGAAGAAAGCGCGGGGCGCTCCCAGTCCGTTGATGCGCAGGGCGTTGTTGCATCCGTTGTCGTCGGTCCATTCAGCATGGTCTATCAGTCCTGGCGGCAGCGTGTTGAGGTTGAAGTCACACATGCGGTAGCTTCCGATGATCATTGCTGCATGCTGCTTGTGGAATTCGTCTACGATAGTCTGCAGCGTGTTTTCAGACGAATAGAGGTCGTCGCTGTCGAGCTGCACGGCGAATTTTCCGCATCTGCTGTCGTTCACCGCCACATTCCAGCATCCACCGATGCCGAGGTCGGTACGCTCAGGCACGATGTGTATGAGCTGGGGCTTTGAAGGGTCAGCATGTTTTGCGGCATATTCTTCCAGGAGAGTCGTAGTGTTGTCGGTGGAGTGGTTGTCTACCACGATGACGTTGAATCTGAATTTCGTCTTCTGTGCCAATGCGCTGTCCACGGCATCGCAAATCGTCTTCTCACGGTTTCTGACCGGTATTATCACCGATGCCTCGCATGCGAACTGCTGCTCGTTGAAGTCAGGAGTCTCATATCCGGCGGTGTCGATGAATGCTCCCACCTCCTTGAGATGCGCCGTGACGGCTTTTTCCATCTCCACCTGCACCTCACGGTTGCGCGGGTTGACATAGTCGAACTGCTTCTCGCCGCTTGTGCGGGTGTCGCTCTCCTCCTCTGTATAGAGATATTCGTTGAGATGGAAGATGGAACCGTTTCTGCTTATGAACAGGCGCAGGTCGTACAAGCCGGCATACATGTAGTCGGCATCAGCGTTAGCGGCGGCATATTCCTTTATCAGCCTGCTCTTGAAGAGCATCACGCTTCCGAAGTCGAAGTCGTCGCGCAGGCTGCCCGCCTGATAGTCTATCACGGGGTGTGCCACGGTGTTGCCGTTCTCCACAGAATAGTGGTCGCTGTATACCATTGCCGCATTGGTCTCGGCAGCCACCCGGATCATCCTTCTCAGAGCATAGAGTCCGATGGTCAGCGGTGTGGACTTGGTGTATATCATCGTGTATTCGCTGTCGGTATTCTCGGCGATGCTTATCATCGTTGCCGACGACATGATGTTGTCTACGACAATCATTGCACATCCCTCGGGAGCAGCGTTTTTCATGGCGAAGTCATGCGAAACGAGCAAGTTTATGTGTTTCACTGCCCTGCATTCTCTCAGCTGGTTCACCGTAGGCATCACGGCCTCGATGTCGGCGCATGGCAGAAAACAGTCTGTCTTTATTATCATGGTGTGTATAAATTGTTTTTTTTTGTTTGTTGTTCCTTATTTCATTCCGTTGTCCTTCTCTCCTTCGAGCCATGCGTCGATGAGTTTGCGGGCTATGCTCAGCTTTTCGGGGATGGTGGGCAGGTTGTCCTTGCGGAACCATGCTCCGCGGGCCAGCTCCGAGGTCTGCAGTTTTATCTCTCCGCTCACGTAGTCGGCATTGAAGCCCACCATCAGTCCGCAGGGATAAGGCCAGGGCTGCGAACTGAAATAGCGCAGGTTTGTGATTTCGAGGTTTGTCTCCTCCTTCACTTCGCGGTGTACCGCCTCTTCGAGTGTCTCTCCCGTTTCAACGAATCCAGCCACGAGTCCCATGAAGTTGGACTTGAAGTTTCTGGCATGCACGAGCAATACCTCGTCGCCCTTGTGTATCAACACGATAATAGCCGTGGCGAGCTGGGGCCACACCTCCTTGCCGCATTCCGTGCAGCGCTTGCTGATGTCGGTATGCATTTTCATCGGCGAACCGCATACGCCGCAGAACTTGGTGTTCTGGTCCCAATACAGCAGTTCTTCGCATTTTCCGGCCTTGAGATACAGTTCCTTGGTTATCTTGTAGTAGCTCTGGCGCAGTCCGCACATCTCATATCTCGGATTGTCGGTCACGGGATGGTCGATGGAGTATGTGCAGACCGCCGTGTCGCCCAGCGGACTCACGTTCATCATGTTTGTCCACGGTTTCGTCTCCGTGGGGGCGTTCTCGCCGTAGGGTATGGTGTAAGTGCCGTCGGGCAGCTTTTCGAGCATCAGGTCTCCTTTGCAGAAGACGAAAAACAGTTTTTCCATTCTTTTGTCTTTTGAGTAACAGTCTCCTGTTTTATCTTTTGAATATCAGTTTTCTGTCGCGTTCGAGTGCCGGCTTTGTCCATTTCTCCGGCACGAAACGCCAGTTCTTGTTAGGCTTGGCATATATCGTTCCCTCGCTCTTTATCTTTTCTGCGAGATAGTGGCGCATGTCGAGCTTGCTCTCGTATTCAGTGCGTCCCGGCAGTTCCTCCTTTGCTATTCCGGCACCTCTGGTCAGCAGTTCGCCGCCGCCGTTTGCCCGATAGCTGTTCATCACCACCCGATACCATTTCTTGGCATTGAAACGCTTGCCGTCAGACATCCTCAGTATCTTCACCTTCTTGCCCTCCGGTTTCGTCACGTCCACCTCATAGTTTATTCCGGCGGCGGAGTCGAAGTTGAAGGTGAAGTTCTTGAATCCGAACTTCTGCATGTCACCGGTGTTCCTCTCGTCGATTAGCATGATATGGTCGTCGGGCGATTTCATCTGGTTTGTCCACAGGGCATAGCTCATTTCGAGATAGTTCTTTATCTCCTCGCCCGTCATTCTCAGCACACAGATGTTGTTCTCGAATTTGTATAGCTTGAACATGTCGCTCATCAGGATTTTGCCCTTGTTGAGCTTCGTGTTGAACTGCAGCGGAGCGTTGAACGACACGTCGGCATTTGTTATCGCCAACTGCAGGTTGTGGATGAGGTCGGTGAAAGCCGAATTGCCGAAGAAGCTGTCGCGGGTGTATATCGTGTCGGCAAGTTCGCCGATGGGGGCATTGATGAATCCCTTTATCTCGTCGATTTCCTTGGCGAAGTGGGCCATATACGCCGAGTCAACGGGTTCGTTGCAGATGTCGCGCACCTCACCGGTTATCTTCTTCTCTGCCACCTTGCCGTCGCGCAGCGTTATCTCCACTTCAGCGTCGGCAATGTTCACGGCGTTGCACGAAGGGTCGAGACACAACACCTCTCTTCCTGCCGCATTCTTCACCACCGCCTTCCTTGCGTGGTGGCCGTGGCCAAAGAAGAGGATGTCGAAGCCATCCACGTTTTTCGCCGTGTTCTCCGTCTCGTCCTCGGTGTAGTCAGCGTTTTCTATTCCGCCGTTCCATCCGCTGTGGAACAGTCCCACCACCACGTCGGGACGCTCCGTCTCTCTCAGCCGTGCTATCCATTCCTTTGCCGACTTCTCTATGCCGTCGAAGCGCAGTCCCTTCCATAGTTTCTCGCCGAGCCAGCTCGGTATGGCAGGTGTCAGCATTCCTATCACGGCGATTTTCACTCCGTCGCGCTCTATGATGGTGTATGGCTTCACGTATGGTTTTCCGGTGGCGGTGTCGATGATGTTGGCGCCCAGCACAGGTGCGTTCATCTCGCCAATCCATTTGTCATACACGCTGTGACCGGTCTCTACGTCATGGTTGCCGAAGGTGGCGGCGTCGTATCGCATATAGTTCAGAATGTCCGACACGATGTTGCGCTTGTCGGTAGCCACATAGTTGTAGTAGTAGCATGTGGGCTGACCTTGCAGGATGTCACCGTTGTCGAGCAGTATCACGTTGTCGCCATACTCCTGTCGCAGTCTGTTCACGTATGAGCTGACCCTTGCCAGCGATCCCTTGGCGTCTCTCCGCTCTATGAAGTCGTAGGGGAAGAAACTGCCGTGGACGTCGCTCGTCTCGAGAATTCTCAGTTTCACGGTCTTTGTCTCTTGTGCCGTTGCCGGGCAGGTGGCAGCCAGGGCAATCGCTGCCGTTATCAGTGTGCTTATTTTCATAATCTGTATTGCCGGTTGCTTGTTGCGCTTCCGGTGTTTGTTCGTTATTGTTTGTAGAAATCCTTCTTACTGCAGCAGACTTTCCCATTGGCGGGCAAGACCGTTGTGATGCTCCTTCCTGCGCCATGCTTCCATTGCCTTGGCGAAGTGTGGAGCACCTCCAGCAGCATTGTTGTAAGGATTATTATACAAAGGTAGTGTAAAACTTGCGGATAAAAAAACATTCAGCGGAATTTGTTGACAATTATAACGGTTGGCTTTCTGTATTTGGGTTTATGGGTAACGGCATAATGACTGTTTTGCTGCAAGCAGTTGTCAAATATAATATCAAACGGCATAATGACCGTTTGGGGTTAAAACAATCAACCCAAACCAGTCATCAAGACCGATTTGGGTTGAACGATGTTTTATGAAATAAAACGGCAAGTCTTATTTTCTGAACTTCTTTCCGTTCATGATATATATGCCTTTCTCTGGCTCATTCTGGAGCTTCATTCCGTTGATGGAATATTTCACTCCGCTCTTCGTTTTGTCTTGTGATATGCAGTCGACGGACATGGGTCTGCCGAAGTCGGAATATGAGAATATCAGTTTGCCGTCATCGTAACACTCAAGAAAGTATTCCATATGGCTTGTGAGCGCACTTTCGCCAGACCATATTGCCATCGTCGCTCCAATACCCTCTACCCAACATATGTATTCGTCCGATCCACTTTCAGAGAAAGTGATACGTTTGCGGGTTACTCCGTTGACTGTGATGTAGTCAACATCGGTGACTACAGGTCCGTAAGTTACTCCTTCGTAAAGATAATCGCCCTTTTGCTTGTTGAAATCAAGCATTAAGAACGGGGTGTCGCCCAATAAGCCATAGAGCTTTCCGCCTTCCTCATAAGCTGCGGTGGTGTAGCTCGACTTGTGGTCGTTTCTTTGGTAGTCTTTTAATATCTTCTTCCATGTCTTGCCGTTTATTACAGTATCCCCCGAAACTGTATAAGTTTCGTATTTAGGACGATCACAAAACATTTCCAATACCTTCCAGCTTCTCCCTTCTTTCAGCATCCTTGTGTCTTCCTGTGCGAAGACGGTGATGCTTGTAATGAGCATAAAGATTACCGGTAAAATTCTTTTCATAATTGTTCCCTCCATATTTTATTTGTTGTTGAATGTGATATCGCATTTCGTATTCGATAGGTGGTACTAAAAGTTATGTGGTCCCGAGTGATCTTTTACGTCAGAGAGGATGACTTGTTTTGCTTGTGGCATGGCTAAAACGCCAAATGCCCAAATTGGTGATGCATTTATTATTATGGTTTGTATAGGTTTGTTTTTTGCAAATATACGTTATTTAAATAATTTTTTTTAATAAAAAGTGTGCTTTTTCTGTATATTAGGCTATATTGTACAAAAAAAAGCGCACAAAAGAACACTTTAAATGGTAGTGTAATAACAATTTGGCGTGATTTTAGTAAAAAATGTAACATTTTAATATGGTGTCAACCTTATCTTTTGGCAAGTTTCATCCTTCCCATCGTGCATATAGCCCGCTATATTCCCTCTTTGAATGAAGAAAAGATCTCAAGAAATATGAGGCTCAAATCATACCAAGTTATTTTTTTTCGCCGTCACTAAACATCCCCAATGTTCATCAGATACACTTCTTTCTTCATCCGCGGAACAGGCAGTCAGGGCAGATGCCGGTAGTCCGTAATGGAATGTTGCGCTATTCTGCCGTAAACCGATATGGATTTGTGTGAAAATCTTGTGCATGTCAGAATTTATTAGTAAGTTTGCAAATCAGAACAAGACGTAAATACACGATAAAAACAAATGGCAGAAAACAAGACACCGCTTGTCGCAATGACGCTCGATGAGCTGAAAAATGCGGCTAAGGAACTCGGGATGCCGGCATTCACCGGAGCACAGATTGCAAAATGGCTCTATGGGAAAGGAGTGCGCGACATCGACGAGATGACAAACTTATCGAAGGCTAACAGGGAGAAGCTGAAAGCCCGCTATGAGGTGGGCGGCATGGATCCGATAGACTGTCAGAAGTCTGTTGACGGAACGATAAAATACCTCTTCCCCACGGCAAGCGGAAAGTTTGTGGAGACGGTGTATATCCCCGATGGCGACAGGGCTACGCTCTGCGTGTCGTCGCAGGTGGGATGCAAGATGAACTGCCTCTTCTGCCAGACCGGAAAGCAGGGTTTCGAGGGTAACCTCACCGCTGCCGACATACTGAACCAGATATATTCGCTGCCCGAAAGGGAGAAGCTGACCAACGTGGTGTTCATGGGGCAGGGAGAACCGATGGACAATCTCGACAATGTGTTGAGAGTGACGCAGGTGCTCACCGCCGACTATGGCTTCGCTTGGAGTCCGAAGAGAATCACCGTGAGCAGCGTGGGAGTGAAAAACAAGCTGAAGAGATTCCTCGACGAGAGCGACTGCCATGTGGCGATAAGCATGCATTCGCCGATACCCGAACAGCGCGCCATGCTGATGCCGGCAGAGAAGGGAATGTCGATAAAAGACGTGGTGGCGCTCATGCACCAGTATGACTTCACCCACCAGCGCAGACTCTCGTTCGAATATATCGTGTTCGGAGGACTCAACGACTCTATGTTGCATGCCAGAGAGATCGTGAAACTCGTGGAAGGACTGGAATGCCGGGTCAACCTCATCCGCTTCCATCAGATACCGAATGTGGACCTGCATGGAGCGAGTGATGAGAAGATGGCATCGTTTCGCGACTATCTCACCAAACACGGCGTGTTCACCACCATTCGGGCGAGCCGCGGACAGGACATCTGGGCAGCCTGCGGACTGCTCAGCACCAAGCGCATGCAGGAAGACGGTGGGGAGGAATAAGAAAACTACTATACCAGATACTTACAAAACAGAATATACACAGCAATGGAAGATAGAAAGATAAGAGTCGCCATAACACACGGCGACACTAACGGAATAGGATATGAGGTGATTTTCAAGACCTTCGCCGAACCGACGATGCTTGAACTCTGCACACCGATAATATACGGTTCGCCAAAGGTGGCGGCATACCATCGCAACGCACTCGGCATACAGGCAAACTTCACTATAATAAATAAGGTGGAGGATGCCGTAGACGGAAAGGTGAATCTGCTCACCGCCTTCGACGAAGACGTGAAGGTGGATATGGGAATGCCGACCAAAGAAGCCGGAATGGCTGCGCTGAAAGCCCTCGACAGGGCGATGGAAGGTTTTGCAGGCGGAGGCTACGACGTGCTCGTCACCGCACCGATAAACAAGAACGACATACAGGGCGAAGGATTCCATTTCTGCGGACATACCGAGTATATCGAGGAGAAAGTGGGAGAGGGCCAGAAGGCACTCATGATTCTTGCCGGAAGACAGCTGAGAGTGGCGCTCGTCACCACCCATCTGCCGATAAAGGACATCGCACAGGCGATAACCAAGGAGGCGATAGTGGAGAAATGCACCATTTTCAACAAGGCGCTGAAGAGAGACTTCAACGTGTCGGCACCACGTATCGCCGTACTCTCGCTGAATCCTCATGCCGGTGACGGCGGAGTGATAGGCACGGAAGAAGAGACGGTAATCAAGCCGGCAATAGAAGAACTGTCAGATGCCGGTATTGACGTCTTCGGGCCATTCGCCGCCGACGGATTCTTCGGTCATGGCACATACACGGCATTCGACGGAGTGCTCGCCATGTATCACGACCAGGGACTGGCTCCTTTCAAGACCATCGTGGGCGACGAGGGAGTGAACATCACTGCCGGACTGCCTATCGTGCGCACATCGCCAGACCATGGCACGGCGTATGAAATCGCCGGAAAGGGCGTTGCCGATGAGGCGTCTTTCCGTCAGGCTGTCTACGATGCCATCGACATATTCAGAAACCGCATCAACTACGACGAACCGCTGCAGGATCCTCTCAAGAAACTGTATCATGAGAGAAGAGACGACAGCGAGAAAGTGAGATTCGCTGTGCCGAAGCAGAAACCAAAGGCTCCTGCGGCAGAGTGACAGAAGTATAGGAGAACTCCATAGATGAGCAAGAAATACCAAAACGGTTTCTTCGTCTTCGGACTCGTGGTGCTCGTCATAATGGTGACGCAGCTCGACTTCAGAGAGGTGTGGAGCGGATTGCAGAGAGCAGGATACTGGTTCTTTGCCGTCGTGGCGCTCTGGCTCGGACTATATGTCATAAACACCCTGTCGTGGTATGTCATCATTCGTCAGGGCGGCAGCGGCAAAGACAAGACACCGTTCTCATTCTGGTGGCTGTATAAAGTCACGGTGTCAGGCTTCGCCCTCAACTATGCCACACCCGGCGGACTGATGGGCGGCGAGGCATACCGCATTATGGAGTTGGCACCGAAAATCGGAACGGAGAGAGCCTCCTCGTCGGTCATCCTCTATGTGATGACCCATATCTTCAGCCACTTCTGGTTCTGGCTGCTCTCCGTGGGCATATATCTCATCACGCAGTCTCCTACGATGCCCATCGCCGTGATACTCGCTCTGACGACGGCATTCTGCATGCTCGGCATCTGGTTCTTCATGCGCGGATACAAGAAAGGTCTCGCCATGATGCTCACACGATGGCTGAGCAAGATGCCGTGGATGGGAAAATGGGCACGCCGCCTGATGGAGAAGCAGGGCGACAAACTCCGGGAGATAGACACCCAGATAGCGGCGCTCCACAAGCAGAATCCCGTGTCGTTCGTTTCGGCAGTGGTTCTCGAACTGCTTTGCCGTTTCCTGTCCAGCTTCGAGATAATGTTCGTGCTGCTCGTGATAATGCCGGAGGTGAGCTATCCGTCGTGCGTCATAATCCTGGCGTTCACGTCGCTTTTCGCCAACCTCCTCTTCTTCATCCCGCTGCAGCTCGGAGGCCGTGAGGGAGGATTCATGCTCTCGGCGTCGGGACTCGCCATGGCGGCAAGCAGCGGCATCTTCGTGGCGCTGATAGTGAGGATAAGGGAGCTGATATGGACGGCAATCGGCTTGATGCTGATAAAGATGGAAAGAACAAAAAAGTAATAAAAAGACAAAAAAACAAAACACACTGCCGAAGAGTGGATTTTATTGTGTAATTTTGTCGCAATTATATGAATACATCAGATCTTCAGAAAATAAAGCAACGTTATAACGTCGTGGGAAACTGCGATGCGTTGAACCGTGCGCTCGACGTCGCCTTGCAGGTGGCGCCGACAGACTTGTCTGTGCTCATAATCGGAGAGAGCGGCGTGGGAAAGGAGATTATACCGAGGATAATTCATGACAACTCGCCACGACGACGGGAGAAATACTTCGCCATAAACTGCGGTTCCATACCGGAAGGCACCATCGACAGCGAACTCTTCGGCCATGAGAAAGGTTCCTTCACAGGAGCCATAGGAGAGAGCGAAGGATATTTCGGAGTGGCAAACAAGGGCACCATATTCCTCGACGAAGTGGGGGAGCTGCCGCTTGCCACACAGGCAAGGCTGCTGAGAGTGTTAGAAACGGGAGAGTATATCCGTGTGGGAGGTCAGAAGATAATGAAGACCGACGTGCGCATCGTAGCCGCCACCAATGTGAATATGCGCAAGGCGGTGAGCCAGGGACGCTTCAGAGAAGACCTATACTACAGATTGAACACCATCCCGGTGCAGATGCCGCCGCTGCGCGACCGTGGCAACGACATCCTGCTGCTCTTCAGACTCTTTGCCATGCAGATGGCGGAGAAATACAACTTCCCGAAGATAACGCTCGACGAACAGGCTCAGGCTATGATGCTCAAATACAAGTGGCCCGGAAACGTGAGACAGCTGAAGAACATCACGGAACAGATGTCGGTGCTCTCGCAGCAAAGGCTGATAACGGCAGAGACTCTGCTGCATTACATCCCGCAAGACCCGGAGACGACGCAGCTCGTTGCCATGGGAGGAAACGGCGGCAGCGGAGAACATCACTCGTATGAGAGCGAGCGCGACCTGCTGTACAAAATCCTCTATGAACTGAGAGGTACCGTGGCCGACCTCAGAAGAGAGGTGGATGAACTGAAGAAGAAAGTGGATGGGGGACATTCCGACGCACCACGCCGGCTGGAGCATTTCGACAGTTCAGATACTGTGCCAGCCATCATTCCGCATCAGCATGGTGATGTCAACAGCAGGCAGACAATCGAACCCTCCGTACAGGATGCCGTGGCAGAGGAGATTTCTGAACCTGAAAGCCTGAACCTGGAGAACGTGGGACGCCACATGCTGGAGAAAGCCCTCGAAAAGAACGGCGGAAACAGGAAGAAGGCGGCGCAGGAACTGGGAATCTCAGACCGCACTCTGTATAGAAGAATCAGACAGTATGGACTCGACAAATAACCATAGTGTGAAGACAATGAAATCAAGAAACAAAGAGAGCCGCAGACTCTCCGTATATAATAAAGGTGTAATGACCATTGCCGTGGCAATCATCGCCATGGTGATCACGGCATGCAGCGTGTCGTATAAGTTCAATGGAGCGAGCATCGACTACAACAAAACCAAGACGATACAGATCGCCGACTTCCCGATACGCTCAAGCTATGTGTGGGGACCGATGGCGAGCATCTTCAACAATCAGCTGAAAGACCAGTATGCCAACCATACCAGACTCATACAGGTGAAGAGAAACGGCGACCTGAAAGTGGAGGGAGAGATTACCCAATACTCACAGCGAAACAAGGCAGTTACGGCACAGGGAGAGTCGGCACAGGTGGAACTCTCAATGACGGTAAACGTGAGGTTCACAAACAACGCCAACCATAGCGAGGACTTCGAAAGACAGTTCACTGCCACCACCACCTACGACAGCCGCCAGTCGCTCAACTCCGTACAAGAGGAATGTGTGACGCAGATGGTGAAAGACATCACCGACCAGATCTTCAACGCTACAGTGGCAAACTGGTAGGATGTGACAAACCGGCAAGATATAACAAAGACCTATATATTAACAAGATAAAACTACCGACGACAAGAATATGGATTTAGGGCAACTGATAAAACACCCGGAGATGATGGACAAGGAAACGCTGTACGACCTGCGTTCCCTCGTGGCCCTGTATCCATATTACCAGACGGCGAGGCTGCTCATGCTCCAGAATCTGTATGTGCTCCACAGCCAGTCGTTCGACGAGGAACTCAGAAAGGCATCGGTGTATTTCACCGACCGCCGTGTTGTCTTCAAACTCGTTGAGGCTGCCCACTACAAGCTGCGCAATGCCGAGGAGAAGACACAGAAAAAATACCATTCAGAGGAAGGCGAGAGCCGTACGATATCGCTCATCGACCAATTCCTCGACACCCTGCCCGACGATGGCGACGAGACGGACAACTCGGCGCCACGACGCAAGCCCACTCCGGCAGACGCTGCAGTAGACTATGTGTCATACCTGCTCGAAACAGAGAGCGAGGCGGAAAAAGAGGCAGAGAAGGCCAATCCCCACATGAAGGGACAAGACCTCATAGACAACTTCATCAACAACGAGGGAGGGAAGATAGAACTGACTGACGCTCCCGACAGTCCACCCGAAGAATACGACAAGACAGAGGAAAATGATGGCGATGAAGGGGTCTTTACCGAGACTTTGGCGCGAATTTACATAAAACAAGGACAATATTCAAAGGCTTTGGAAATTATTAAGCGATTAAATTTGAAATATCCAAAAAAAAATGTTTACTTTGCAGACCAAATTCGCTTCTTGGAGAAATTAATAATAAATAATAAATACAAATAACAAAAGAAAATGTACACATTATTCTTAATTCTTATCGTTTTGGCAGCAGTGCTGATGATAGCTATCGTCCTGATACAAGAGTCTAAGGGAGGTGGTCTGGCATCAAACTTCTCTTCATCAAATTCAATCATGGGTGTACGCAAGACCACAGACTTCGTTGAGAAGGCTACATGGGGACTGGCAATCTCATTGGTTGTTTTCAGCGTGGTTTGCGCATATACTGCTCCTCAGGCAGATGGCTCACAGAGCGTGATGGAGAACGCTACAGAGGCTCCACAGACAAATCCTAACAACGTGCAAGGCTTCGGCGCAGCCCAGAAGGCAGCTCCGGCACAGGGCGCCCAGAAGGCAGCTCCAGCAGCTCAGCAGGGTGCTCCAGCAGCAGCTCCAGTAGCTCCGGCACAGGGAAAATAAAGAAAAAAGCAAAAAAGTACGTGAAATATTTGGAAGTTTCAAATAAATCACGTACCTTTGCACTCGCTTTGAAACACTAAGCGTTTTACATGGTGGCTGTAGTTCAGTTGGTTAGAGCGTCAGATTGTGGTTCTGAATGTCGTGGGTTCGAGCCCCACCAGCCACCCAGAAGAGGAAGTCTTTAAGAGGCTTCCTTTTTTCGTTTTATAAGGTTTGTGCAACGCCACCTCGTATCTTCTCAACTCTTCTGTCCTCGTCACCTCGTATCTTGGGTCAGCGGATTTATTTGTCCTCTTCATCTTGTCATCTTGTCATCTTGTCACCTTGTCAACTCGTCACCATAAACCATTATTTCAAAAAGCATTACCGTTTTACACTCAAATCGGAAAATTTCCATTACCTTTGCAGCCCAGAGAGATTTCTGTTACATAACAACAGGTTTTAAGAAAGCAAAAATGGAATGGATTGAAAGTCTTTTCACGATACACTCTGCCGTGCAGAGCATTGTCGTGTTGTCCCTTATTGTGTCATTAGGACTAGCCCTCGGCAAGATCCACATCAGAGGAATATCCCTTGGTGTGGCATTTGTCTTCTTCATCGGCATCGTGGCAGGTAGTCTGCATCTCTCGGCATCCCCAGAGATGCTGAATTTTGCCGAGACGCTCGGCTTGTCGCTGTTTGTATATGCGCTCGGTCTTCATGTAGGTCCCAACTTTATCGGCATGATGCGTCATGACGGCGTGTCGCTCAATGCGTGGAGCATGGCGCTGATAGCCCTGTGCACGGTGATGGCACTCTCTTTGTGCCTCGTGCTGCCGGTCAGCGTGCCGGATATGGTGGGAATACTCTGCGGAGCCACCACCAACACCCCAGCCTTGGGAGCTGCCCAGCAGGCTCTGTCCAATGCACACCTGTCGAGTAGCGGTGCTGCCCTGGGATGCGCCGTTACATATCCCCTCGGTGTAGTGGGAGTGATTTTCGCTATGATACTGCTGCGCAAGTTCTTCGTCACTCCCGACGACCTGCAGCCTCACAATGCAAATGATGAAGACCAGACCTTTGTCGGTCAGTTCGTGGTAGTAAATCCTGCCATTGCCGGCAAGACGCTGGCTAAGGTGTCGCAGATGACCCACAACCACTTCATCGTGTCTCGTATCTGGCGTGGCGATGACGTCATCGTTCCCAATGCCTCCACTATTATCCAGTCTGGCGACAACGTGCTCGTGGTGACAAGGCGCGACGAGGTGTCTGCCATGGAGGTGCTCTTCGGCAAGAGGGTGGAAAAGAACTGGAACCGCGACCATATCGACTGGAATGCCATCGACTCCTCGGTGGAGAGCCGTGTGGTGGTGATGACACGCACGAAGCTGAACGGCAAGCCCCTCGGTTCGCTCCACATGCGACAGATATACGGGGTAAACATCAGCCGCGTGATGCGTGGCGACATCAAGCTCCTTGCCACCGACTCCCTGCATCTGCAGTATGGCGACCGCGTAACGGTAGTAGGTACACCAGACAACATCAACCATGCCGCATCGTTCCTCGGCAACGCCATACAGGATCTCAACGAGCCAAACCTCAGTGCCATCTTCTTCGGACTGTTGCTGGGTCTGGCTGTCGGCATGATACCGTTCTCCATCCCAGGCATGAGCACACCGGTGAAGCTCGGCATTGCCGGAGGTCCGATCATTATGGGAATCATCATCGGAGCGTTAGGCTCGAGAGCGCATTTCATCAGCTACACCACACGTTCGGCATCGCTTATGCTGCGCAAATTCGGACTGTCGCTCTATCTCGCCTGTCTCGGACTTGCTGCCGGCAAGGATTTCTTCGCCACGATAATCCGTCCTGAAGGACTGCTGTGGGTGGGAGTGGGATTCCTGCTCACCGTTCTGCCGCTTATCATCATTGGAGTGATAGCCCTGAAGACCAAGAAATTTGACTTCGGCACTATCTGCGGTCTGCTTTGCGGAGCCATGGCAAACCCTATGGCATTGAGCTACGCCAACGAGACCATCAAGGGCGACAGGGCATCAGTGGCCTACACTTCGGTTTATCCTCTCGGCATGTTTGTCAGGGTTATCATTGCCCAGGTGATAATAATGTTCCTGGTTTGACCCAAAGCGGTAATCAGACCATTCAATGTAATATTTTACAACTGCTTGCAGTCTTTTTTCAGAAGAACGGATTTGTCAGGCGGCTTTCCGCTT
>NZ_FR892637.1:19186-37857 GCF_000436015.1 Prevotella sp. CAG:592
TTCCCTTCTGGCTTTTTTCCGCGACGCCACATCTTATCACTACGATGCGGCATCTTTGCTTTCCCATGATGTCACATTATATGTTCTATGCTTTTTCAAAGCTCCACTGGCTCGTATTCCAGTCCGAACACGTCTGCCACAGCCTTGAATGTCACCTTGCCGTTCACGATGTTCAGTCCCCTGTATAATGCCGGGTCATCCTTGCATGCCTTTTTCCAGCCCTTGTCTGCAAGTGCGATGGCATATCTCAGCGTAGCGTTTGTCAGCGCCGTCGTTGAAGTGTTTGGCACCGCTCCCGGAATGTTGGCAACGGCATAGTGCACGATGCCGTCCACGGTGTATACAGGCTCTGAGTGGGTCGTTGGCCGGGATGTCTCGAAGCATCCGCCCTGGTCTATTGCCACGTCAACGAGCACCGTTCCCGGCTGCATGATCTTCAGCATGTCTTTTGTTATGAGGTGTGGGGCCTTGTCTCCCGGCACGAGCACGCTGCCCACCACGATGTCTGTGTCTGGCAGCATCATTCTGATGTTATGTTCAGTGGAGTATAGTGTATGTGCGTTTACCGGAAGTTCCATTTCGAGCTGGCGCAGTCTTGGCAGCGAGATATCCGTTATCCATACGTCGGCACCCAGTCCGCATGCCATTCTCGCCGCAGCCTCTCCCACGGTGCCGCCGCCCAGTATCAGCACCTTCGTGCGGTCTACTCCCGGCACACCGCTGATGAGCTTTCCCTTGCCGCCCTTGGTCTTCTGCAGATAGTAAGCACCGTTCAGCGTAGCCATGCGTCCTGCCACCTCGCTCATAGGGATAAGCAGCGGCAGCTGATGGTTGTCGGTTTCCACAGTCTCGTATGCCAGACACACGGCACCGCTCTCAATCATGGCATCGGTGAGCCGGCGGTCGCAAGCGAAGTGGAAGTATGTGAATACCAGCTGGTCCTTCTTTATCAGTTTGTATTCAGCCTCGATAGGCTCCTTCACCTTTATTATCATCTCCGCCTCCTGATACACCGCTTCGATGTCGGGCAGTATGGCAGCCCCCACCTTTTCGTATTGGTCGTCGCTGAATCCGCTGTTCTCTCCAGCTGTGTGCTGCACCACTACCTGATGGCCATGGCGTATCAGTTCTGCTACTCCGGCAGGTGTCATGCCGACTCTGTTCTCGTTGTTCTTGATTTCTTTTGGAATACCGATCTTCATAATGATGTGGTTTTAAGGTTAGACATCGCTTTTCCGCCGTAAATATATGAAAAAATCGGATTACTTGTATTTGTGTCGGTTAAAAAAGTAACATTTTTATATTAAAACTATACGTTTTGATTGGTTGGTTTTGCAAAATGATGCATTTGTGTAATGTGTTGTCTCTGTCCTTCGCTCATCTTGATATTCGTGACGCCTTCCTGCCAACTCGTTAACTTGTCCACTCGTTAACTCGTCAACTCGTCTATATCTCCTTCAGCACTTTTTTCAGTTTCCTCATTTTTACCCCCCCCCGACTCGTTTTGTTCAGGTTGAGGGGATGAGTGAACACCATACGTGTGCCGTTGGTGTACGATGTGTCAAGCCATATCTTGCCGCCCATGCTCTCTGTCAGTACCCTGCATAGAGACAGTCCCAGACCGGTGCCCTGCACGTATTGGTTCAGTTTCACGAACCGTCCGAACACCATTTCCGCTTTGTCCTCAGGTATTCCGCAGCCTGTGTCCGTCACGGCGAACGTGATGTAGTCGGTGCCGTAGTCGGGGCGTATGGTGAGTTTTATGAATCCCTTCTTGGTGTATTTGCTGGCATTCGACAGCAGGTTTATCATCACCTGCTTGAGTCGCATCGGGTCGGTGTATATCATAAGGCTCTCATCGCTGGGAAAATCCTCTATGTATTCCACATCTTCCAGTTTGCTGGCGTGTTTCACCGACAGTATGCTTGTTCGGCTAAGGGCTATCACGTCGCATTCCTCCGGACTGATAGGCAGTTTGCCTGATTCGATTTTCGATATGTCGAGGATGTCGCTTATCAGGTTGAGCAGCATGTCCGAGTTCTCCTTTATCACGTGGCAGAACTGCTTCTTCTCCTCCTCCCCGTAGTCGTCCTCTTCAAGAAGATTCGCAAATCCCACTATGGCGTTCAGCGGAGTGCGTAACTCGTGGCTCATGTTGGCGATGAACGAAGTCTTCACGTTGTTTGCTCTTTCTGCTATGTCCTTCGCTCTTTTCAGTTCCTCGCTCTGTATTTCGAGAGCGTCTCTCAGTCTTTTCATCTTCAAGAGATAGTATATTGCGAGAACCAGGGCGATGGCGAGGAAAGCGAATACTGCGAGTGTTGGCAATATTATGCTTTTGTTTGCCGAGAAGAAGTGTGTCGCTGTGTTCAGCACCACGGCGTCTTGTGGCAGTTCGGCATCTTCCTTATTGAAGGCTTCGAGCATTTTCTGGTCGAAGGTATATGTAGACGGTATGATATGGAAGAGGCTCCCTCTTGTCTTCTTGCCGTAGAGATATTCTATTGCCATGTCGGCAAGCATCTTTCCCTGTGGAGTATATTCCGGTGTGTATCCTCCTATCGCCCAGTTGCCCATTCCGGTTGACGACAGCGAGAATGCCGGAATCTGCGGGTTTGCCTTTCTCAACACGTCGTCGGTGCTTGTCAGGCTATAGTTCTCGCTGCTGTCTATGCGCCATGTGCCGAGCCACAACACGGTGTTCTTCCCGTTGAGGTTCTTCAGTTTGTTGCAGATTTCAAACATCGTGTTGCTCCTTCCGTCGAGCAGCACCAGTTCTATATCCTTGTGGCGCTTCATGTGTCTTATCACGTGGGTCTGCATGGCGAGTCCGCCCAGGGTGAAGTCGGTGATGAGGGCAATCCTCTTTGTGTCGGGGTTATGCGAGGTTATCACGAGAATCCTCTTGGCTTCTCGTGCGAAGGCGGCGTTGGCATGCGACAATGCCATGACGCACACGGTCAGGACCAGCAGTCCCGTTCTTATGTGTCTCGTTATTTCCCTCATGATGGGCTATCCCAGGATTTTTTCCGTTTGTCGGCGAATCGTGTCGAGCAGCTTGTTCTGCAGGATAGGCTTTTCGATGAAGTCGTTCACCCCCAGGTCATAGCATTCCGCCATGTTCACCTCGTCTGTTATTGCCGATGTCACGATTATCGCCACCTCGTCTTTGCCATGTTTGCTTCTCACGCTGCGAATCACGTCCCATCCGTCTACGCCCGGCATCATGAGGTCAAGGATTATGATGTCCGGGTTGAAGGATTCAATCTTTTTCAGAGCCTCCTCTCCGCTCAGTGCGGTATCGGAGTCGGCATCGAGTTTCTTTTTTATTATGGTAGAGATCAGCGTTACGTTAGTAGGAATGTCGTCAACGATCAGTATCTTGCATTTTTTCATAAACTTATTTTTTTCAAGTATTCATGCAAAGATAATTCTTTTTTCAATTAAACACTATTTGTATGTAATATTTTTTTGTAAAAACGTTTGTCATATTCTTCTTCTTTTGAGAAATTAGTTCACTTACATGGAATTGTTTTCCTGAAACAAAGTGTCAAAGTATCATTTTCAGCCATTGATTTCAGCTTATGTCTCTGAAAGAGAGCGTGTTGCGTGAATGATACTTTTCCGTTATCCTTACAAAGAAGTATCATAGAAGTATCATGGAAGTATCATCAGACCATGTAGCCATTGCATTCCTTTCCTGCGGTTTCGTTCTGTGAATGTTTTGGGCACATTCCGGGCAGTATCCGTGCCCACTTGGGGTAACGTGCTTGCCCAACAAGGGCAAGGTGCTTGCCCCACTTGGGCACGGTGCTTGCCCATTTCGTGAAGAATTATACCGGACAGCAATGAGTCTTGTTATTTCAAAGCATTATGCCGGAATGAACAAAAAGACACGACAGAGCAATATCTTTGCAGTCCGGTCGTTATCTATACCAATGAATACGGCATCTTAGAACTGCAAGTCATAAATGCAGAAAATAGATTGCTATTACAAGAGATGCAGGCACAAAAATTTCTGCCATGCCCCAATAACCCCAAAACGTTCATTAGGCCGTTTTGGCTTAAACCCAAATCGGTCATTAGGCCGTTCTATGTCATATTTTATAACTGCTTGCAGTCTTTTGCTTTTTATAAGGCGTCTTTTGCTTGTTTTTAATTCGTAATAGCCCGCTATTACTCATTAAAAGACAAACAAAATCCGCTCTTCTAAAAAACAAAATCCAAGCAAGCCCTAATGGCCGATTTGGGTTAAAGCAATGACACTCATCCGCATGAAGGATTTTCAGTAGTCTTGTGGCCGGCCTGTGGTCTGTCTGAAAAGAAGAAATTTTATCGGCAAATGGACTTAATGTGAAAAGAATGTCGTATATTTGCAGAGTGAATGTATTGAAAGTATAAGGATATCTACAATTATCTACGAAGCATAAGAGGAGGTCGTTGTGACGACTGTCATGAATCGGAAAATGCAATTACATTGTGATGGGCGCAATGGGATATCCCCATGTGCTGTTAAGGGGACGTTTTAGGTAAACCGGATTGACGGGGCGAAACATGCTTTTGTTCTGTCAGGGCGATATGCGCAGAGCTTTGTAATAAGACGCAGACGGAAATCCAATGACAGACTTCCTGTGCTATATATAATAGGTATATAATTAATATAGATATGTAACTTGATGCGTAAAAGTATTTTTGATATTATGATTCAGAATAAAACAAACTTTGGTCGGAAGTTATCCACTATGGTGGCGGCAGTAATGCTGGCATCAGTGGCTGCAATGTCTCTGGTTTGCTGTTCCGAAAAAACACATAAATATAGAATCGGCATCTCCCAATGCTCCGACGACAGCTGGCGCCAAAAGCAGAACAGTGAGTTCCGCTTCATGAGTTATATCAACGATTCCGTGGAAGTAGACATCAAGTCGGCCAAAGACAACAACGCACAGCAGGCAGCACAGATAGACAGTCTGGTGGACGAAGGCATCGACCTCCTTGTGGTGTGTCCCAACCAGCTCGACGGAGTGACCAAAGCCATTGAACGCGCCTACGACAAAGGCATTCCCGTGATATTCTTTGACAGGACGACGAACTCCAATAAATACACCGCCTTTATCGGTTGCGACAATTATCGCATCGGTTTCGCTCTCGGCACATACATCGCCAACCAGCTCAACGGCAGCGGTAGGGTGGTGGAGATACGCGGTCTCAACAACTCCTCGCCGGCCAAAGGCAGACACGAGGGATTCGTGGATGCCCTGAAGAACTACCCCGATGTGAAAATCGTGGCGAGCGAAGGCGCCGACTGGGAACAGACAGGGGCAGAAAAGGCAATGGAGAAGATACTGGCAAAGACCACCGATTTCGACTATGTCTATGCCCATAACGACCGTATGGCGTATGCCGCATATCTCACCATGCGCCGCCACAACCTCTCGGGAAAGGTAAAATTCGTGGGTGTGGACGGGCTGCTCGGCAAAGGCGGAGGAGTGGAGATGGTGAACGAAGGTATTCTCGACGCATCATATCTGAACCCGACAGGAGGACAGGAAGTGGTAGACCTCGCAATGAAGATACTCACAGGCAAGGACTTCAACCGCAGTAACAGCCTCTCTACCACCATCATCACGAAAAACAATGCCGAACTGACACTGATGACCGACCTGAACGCCGAGCAACAGAGAAATATGCTCGAACGGTTGCATAATCAGGTGAACAAATACCAGAGATACAACAGCGGACAGGAACTGTTCATCAGTCTGCTGGGGGTATTACTTGTGCTCCTCATTGCAGCCGTAGTGATGATGCGGAAGAGTAGTATGGCAAAAGGCAAGCTCGCGCAGCAGCTCACCAAGCGCAACGAAGAGCTGAACAAGCTCAATACCGAAGTGATAGCGCTCATACAGTCGCGTCTCAGATTCTTTACCAACGTGAGCCATGAGCTGCGCACTCCGCTCACGCTCATCGTAGACCCCGTGGAACAACTCTTCAAAGACGAAAAACTGAGCAAACACGGCAGAAACCTCCTTGTCATCGTGCGCCGCAACGCCAATGCCCTACGGCGGCTCGTTGACGACATCATGGACTTCAGGAAAATACAGGACGGCAACGTGAAATTGCATCTGTGCAATTTCAGTCTGGCAGAAAAGGTGAGACAATGGGTGAGCGACTTCTATCCTACTGTGGAGAAGAAAAACGTGAACCTCGAGATAAACACAGACAAGTATACCGACAGCGACTTTGTTGGCGATGAGGAGAAGATAAACCGCATTGTCTTCAACCTCGTCAGCAATGCCGTGAAGTTCACTCCTGCCGGAGGAACCGTTATGGTGACGCTGAGCGACATGCCCGACCGTAAGGTGCTTATCAGCGTGAGCGATACCGGCAAGGGAATACCGGAGGAAGACCGCGAAAAGGTATTTGAACGATTCTTCCAGACCGAAGGCACGGAGGGAGGCACAGGCATAGGACTCGCCATCGTGAAGGCATACGCTGAACTGCACGGAGGCCAAGTGATGGTGAGCAGTCATGAGGGACAGGGTTCCAATTTCATTGTGGTGATACCGAGAGAACACAGTGGCGAGCAGGTGGAAGACATGGCTGTGGAGAGTTGTTGTTACACGGTCGATGACGAAGACTCCGGCGCGGGCAATAATTATACGGCAACGCCGGCAGACGAAGACGCTATTGTGAAACACAGTCTGGTGCAGAAAGTGATAGGCGATGACAACAAACCGACGCTGCTCATCGCCGACGACAACAAGGAGATAAGAGATTATATGAAGGCGCTACTGTCAGACGACTATGTCATCATAGAGGCTGCCGACGGCAACGAGGCTCTCAAGATGGCGAGGACATTCCATCCAGACCTCGTTATCAGCGATGTCATGATGCAGGGAATCGACGGACTGGAACTCTGTGCGGAGCTGAAACGAAACTCCGCCACCAGTCAGACACCCGTAATCATCGTTTCGGCAAAGGCTCTTGACGAACAGAAGATAGAAGGCTATGAGAACGGTGCCGACTCGTATATCACGAAACCATTCAGTTCGAAACTTCTGAGAACGCGAATAGAAAACCTGCTGAGCAGCCGCCGGAAGCTCAAGGATTCAATCATGGGCATGCAGGATGTGACGGAAGACCCTGTAGGCATGTCAAGCTCCGACCAGGAGTTTGTGGAACGTCTGCGTCTCATAATACAGCATAATATGGGCTACAGCGAGTTTGGCGTTGAGGCTATCGGCAGAGAAATGGGACTCAGCAGAGTGCAGCTCTATCGCAAGGTGAAAGCCGTAATGGGATTATCTGTAGTAGACCTGCTGCGCAAATCGCGTCTGCAGAGAGCGAAGTCGCAGCTGGAGCATACCGACAAGGGTATAGCCGAAATAGCATACGAGGTGGGGTTCTCCTCACCGTCATACTTCACCAAATGTTTCAAGGACGAGTATGGCATGCAGCCGAGCGATATAAGGAGCGGCAGATGATTTAATGCTGGCGCTCCGTCCTGATTCTTGTCTTATCGCGTCTTGTTTAATGTTGTCTTCTTATTGTGATGTTTTGGATTGCGGTGTCACAAAACGCTGCAGCTTGTCTCATTTCTCTCTATATTTGCATCGGTTATTGATAGTAATTGTGTCGTGAGGTTTTATAAGTGAAAAACTATATTTCTGAATATTTCATCATAAAAAAGCTTCGGATAATTACTTTTTATAGTTATAAAATGTTCATTTTGCGCTATTTTTGATACCGTGAACGATTTTTATTATTATATGAAACAAATTTTATACTGCTTGGCGGGCTCTTACGATAACTTTGCAAGCGGAAATAAATATTGTAGATATTGGGAGCGGCAATCTGAGAAGACGCGACGCTCAGAAAAGACTCATTGGCAATCATATTCTATATGATGTAAGCCATATCGCTTTTATTCTCAATCCAATTTGATGCAGAAAAAAACGACCGCCAGTGAGTCTTTTTCAAGATGGTAACACAGCTATCCGCAACGATGATAATGCAAGGAAGGCATTAATGCGGTCGGCGACAAAGATATAGAATAGGTTTAGTTTAGTGTTGATGATGTGATAATCATCAGAAGATTGGTAAAAAGGTTAATTTTCAATAGGTAGTAAACAAATCAAGACCAATTTCTTTGGATGGTCCCTTAGCATAGAGAGCTTGCTGAGGGATCATCTTTTTTTATGGTTTACAGAGTGTGACAATTCTGCTTTTTTTTGCACTTCCGTCATTGGTGTATGACGATTTTCCGATTATTATCATTACCTTCGCAGTTGCAAACGAATAGAATGATGGATGTTTTTCCTTCATCCTGTGAAAATGGTGTGGCTATGCCATGGGAGAATAGCCTTTGACCAGACATTAAAGCAACTTAAATAATACAGTTAAAGATATAATTCGAAATGAGAAAACTATTCAGGAAGCAGATACTTCTGCTCACAGTACTTGCCGTCTTCTTCGGATGCACCGCCAACGGCGGTTCGAAAGACATTGTCAAGGGGTTGATTGACGTTGCCACGAAGAGCGGTGTGGCGCAGGATAAAGCGGGGGCGTCGACTGTAGATATTGCGGCTGCTGATCCGGACGGGTTGGAGATACCGGCTCCGCTGAAGGGCGTGAAAGAGCAGATACTCACTCGAAGAGGGTATGCCGTGTCGTATAACGCTGACACGAAACTCCCCAACTGGGTGGCATGGCGTCTTGACGCCAGCAGGCTGGAAGGCGGTGTGAAGCGTCCGCGCAAGGCATTTCATGAAGACGAAGACGTGGCAGAACCGAGAGCCACAGACTGGGACTACTACAGTTCAGGCTACGACCGCGGGCACATGTGTCCGGCAGGCGACAACAAATGGGACAAAGAGGCGATGTGGGAGTCGTTTCTGTTCACCAATATCTGTCCGCAGAATCCCAGTCTGAACCGTGGCGACTGGAACGAGATGGAGAATGCCTGCCGCCGTTGGGCACAGCAATACGGCAAGGTGTACGTGGTGTGCGGTCCGGTTCTATATAAAGGCAAGCACAAGACCATCGGCAAGAATAAGGTCGTGGTGCCGGAAGCGTTCTTCAAGGTGGTGCTCTGTATGGAAGGCACTCCGAAGGCAATCGGTTTCATATACAAGAACGAGGATGGCAACCGTCCGAAAGGCGACTATGTGAACAGCGTAGACGAAGTGGAGCGCATCACAGGCATCGACTTCTTCCCGTCGCTTCCCGACGATGTGGAGAAGAAAGTGGAGAAAACCGCAAGTCCCGAAGATTGGGGAATCTGATGCGGTAGCAGATATACATCATTGCATAGCGTGTTTTTGTAACCCAAATTGGTCATCAAAACCGTGGAAATTACTTGTTTTCACCTTGTTGTTGGCTGATTTGGGTTAAAACATATTAATATATAGCGTAATTTCTTCAAGAAATCAGATAGTTTTGCTAATTTTGCACTCTAATAATATTATAATAGGTATATTCCGCATGTCAGCGGTGTGCAACAGGTAAAAGCGGAATGAACATTTTAAAGGCTGTTAAGCGTGAAAATAATAGAAGTGGTTCGTGCCCTTGAGCGTTTCGCGCCTCTGCCCTTGCAGGAGAGCTTTGATAATGCCGGCTTGCAGGTTGGATTGACAGAGGCGGAAGTTTCAGGGGCATTATTGTGTCTTGACGTGACGAGCAGCATCGTTGACGAGGCGGTAGAAAAGGGGTGCAACCTCATTGTCTCACACCATCCGCTCATCTTCCGTCCGCTGAAAAGAGTGGTGGGGGCTGACGACGTACAGAGGGCAGTGGCAAAGGCTATCAAGCATGACATCACGATCCTCTCCATGCACACCAACATGGACAATGCCCAGGGTGGCGTAAACTTCAAGATGGCAGAGAAGATGCAGCTCACCGGTGTGAAGTTCTTCACCGAGAAACAGGTGGATGGTATCACATGCGGCAGCGGAGTGATGGGAGAGTTGCCAGGTGCAATGGCGGCAGACGATTTCATCATGATGCTCAAACGGGAGTTCGATGTGGAGTGCGTGCAGTGCAACCAGCTGCTGCGACGCCCTATCCGCACGGTAGCCATCTGCGGAGGAGCAGGGTCGTTCCTCCTGCCGGAAGCGATAGCCGCCGGTGCCGACGCCTTCGTGACGGGAGAGATGCACTATCATGATTATTTCGCTCATGAGCAGGAAATACAGATTGCCGTAATCGGCCACTATCAGAGCGAACAATATACATACGAAATATTTAAATCAATAATCGAGGAGCAGTGTGAAGGAGTGAGATGCGTTGTCACAAGCCAGAACACCAATCCTATAATTTATTTGTAAAAGCAATATGGCTAAAAAAGATCCTACAGATTTGACAGTAGAAGAGAAGTTGGAGACTCTTTACAAGTTGCAGACCACATTGTCGGCCATCGACGAGAAAAGAGCCCTCAGAGGAGAGCTGCCTCTCGAGGTGCAAGACCTTGAGGACGAGATTGCCGGTCTTACCACCCGTGTGGAGAAGATCAAGGACGAGATAGAAGACTTCCAGCAGGCTGTCACCCAGAAGAAGGCCGAGATCGCCGCTGCACAGATAAGCGTGAAGAAATACAACGAACAGCTCGACGACGTGCAGAACAACCGTGAGTATGACACGCTGAAGAAAGAGATTGAGTTCCAGACACTTGAGATAGAGCTTTGCAACAAGAAGATCCGTGAGGCTGCCACCAAGGTGGAGGAGCGCAAGAGCGACCTGAAGCGTGCTGAGGAGCAGATCGACGACCGCAAGCAGGCTCTCGAAGAGAAGAAGAACGAGCTCGACGAGATTATCGAGGAGACACGTGCCGAAGAGGAACGCCTCAGAGACAAAGCCAAGGATCTGGAGATGAAGGTGGAGCCACGTCTGCTCACAAGCTTCAAGCGTATCCGCAAGAACGCCCGCAACGGCCTCGGCATCGTTTACGTGCAGCGTGACGCCTGTGGTGGTTGCTTCAACAAGATTCCGCCTCAGAGACAGCTCGACATCAAGATGCACAAGAAGATTATCGTTTGCGAATACTGCGGACGTATCATGATAGACCCGGAACTTGCCGGAGTGAAGACTGTGGCAGAGGAGGATAAGCCGAAGCGCAAGCGCACTATCCGCAAGCGCACAGTGGTGAAGAAGGAAATGATCGGTGTGCCAGAGGACAGACTGTCGTAAAGATATCGGTTGACGGGTTGACAAATCTATGGATTGAAGAGGAGAAATCCCGGAGGTTCATAAATTTGTCAGCCCGTCAGTTCATGTTATAAACTATTGACTATTTATTATTGACCTGTGGCTCGTCAGCTCGTTTACTTGCCAACTCGTCAATTTGTACTCAACAAACATAAATATATAAACATATTACTAACTTATGGACAATATTCAAAAGAAGCAGGCGCCTAACTATACGTTTGCGCTTATCGTGATGTTTGCCGTGATGTTTCTTATCGGCTTCATCACAACAATGAACAATTCGATGATTGAGTTCTGCAAAGAGGCTTTCGGACTGAAAGACTCTCAGGGACAGTTGGTAAACACAGCATTCTATGGAGCCTATGCTCTCTCTATTCCTCTTGGAATGATGATGAACAAGATAGGCTACAAGAAGACCCTGCTGCTCGGACTCGCCGTTGTGGGCATCGGATTCGTAATCAACTACTTTGGCATTTCGTCGCTGCTCGGTATGGAGACATCGGTGATATATTCCGTGTTCCTCGGCAGCATGTTCATCGTGGCTCTCGGTATCGTGATGCTTCAGCTCGTGGCAAATCCATACGTCATGGTGCTCGGTTCGCCGGAAAAGGGAGCTTTCCGCATGACATTGTCTAATGCCCTCAACTCCGCTGCCACTACTGTGGCACCGGTATTCATCACCTACGTCATCATCGCCGGCAAGGCCAAGACTCCCGATGCAGTGCCCGGACCATATCTCGGACTCGGCATATTCACTCTTATCCTGTGTGTCGTGCTTTTCTTCATGAAGTTGCCGAACATCAACGAGGAGCAGCAGGCAGAAGAGGAGGGCGGTGAGCGCAAGGAGTATAAGAGCAGCGTGTTCAGCTATGCTCACGTTTGGTTCGGTATGCTCGGCATTTTCTTCTATTTGGGTATCGAGCTCGGAGTGCCATCCATGTTGCCTGCTTATTTCAAGAGCAATCCGGAATTGGCAGCCTATGGCACAGCGACAGACTTCCTTCCTTATTATTGGGGCGGAATGATGGTCGGCAGGTTCGTGGGAGCTGCTATTCTCAATAAGTTCAAACCGCGTCGTATCCTCTCCATTTGCCTTTGCTGCGGAGCCTTGTGTGTGGCAGCTTCGTTCTTCCTCACCGGCATCGCTTCTGTATGGGCAATGCTTGCCGCAGGACTCTTCCATTCTGTGATGTGGCCGTTGGTGTTCAACCTCGGTCTGCAGGAACTCGGTCCGCATACGAAGAAGGCATCCGGTATCATCAACCTTGGTGTTGTCGGTGGCGCCACTCTCCCGTTGCTTATGGGATGGATTGTTGACAACCCGGCACTCGGCGTTGGCTATGCTGTGGCAATGATGTTCATCTATTATGTATACGTGTTCTGGTTCTGCAACTTCGGCAGCAAAATAGGACTTAGCAAGAAATAAGGCAGTTTAGAATAATGGCAAAATAAATGACGGGCAGACAGGAAATGAATCCTTGTCTGCCCGTCTTTTATTTTGCGATATCTTTAACCCAAATCGGTCGTTAGGACGTTTACTTTATTTTTTATGACTGCTTGGTTGTAATCCACTTGTCTAATCAATAAACCTCTTTGTTATGTCGCCATATTCATCAATGCGGCGGTCGCGCAGGAATGGCCACCAACGGCGTACCTGCTCACTGTGGCCGAGGTCGATGTCGAGAACGAGACTCTCCTCATCGTCGTCAGAAGCCTGATAGAAGAGTTCGCCCTGTGGACCGGCAACGAACGAACTGCCCCAGAACTGTATTCCCTTTGTCTGTCCCGATGGGTCTGGCTCAAAGCCAACGCGGTTTACTGTCACTACCGGCAGTCCGTTGGCCACGGCATGTCCTCGCTGCACCGTTGTCCACGCCGTGCGCTGGCGCTGTTGCTCCTCTGGTGTGTCGCTTGTTTCATATCCGATGGCGGTAGGGTAGATGAGCAGATCAGCTCCCTGGAGCGCCATCAGGCGTGCTGCCTCAGGATACCACTGGTCCCAGCATACGAGCACTCCGAGTTTTCCCACTGAAGTCTGTATCGGATGGAATCCCAGGTCGCCGGGAGTGAAATAGAATTTCTCGTAGTATGCCGGATCGTCAGGGATGTGCATCTTGCGGTATTTGCCCGCTATCGTTCCGTCTTTCTCTATCACCACGGCGGTGTTGTGGTAGAGTCCTGCAGCTCTCTTTTCGAAGAGCGATATCACCATCACCACTCCCAGGCGGCGTGCCAGTTCACCGAAGAAGTCGGTAGACGGTCCGGGTATTGTCTCCGCGAGGTCGAAGTTGTTCACATCTTCCACCTGACAGAAATACAGGGAGTTGTGCAGCTCAGAGAGGATGATCAGTTCGGCGCCACGTCTGGCGAGGTCTGTCACGTTCTCCTCTATGGCTTTCATATTTTCAATGATGTCTGCAGTCTTCTTCTGCTGCAGAATTCCTATTCTTAGTTGGCTCATATTGTTATTTTGTATTTAGTTATCTTTTTTGTTGCCTTGATTAGATTTCAAGGGCTTAGAGTTATTTTTTTTTGTTACCTTGCTTAGATTTCAAGGGCTTAGATGACATTCCATTTTGTTACCTTGCATATCCAAGTGCTTTCAGAGGCATGCAAACCATTCCTCCCCTACGGGGGAGGACAGGTGTGGGCTGCTGTCATAGGTATTCATTGTCTGGCAATCATTATCAGCCCCCTCTCGTTCTCCCCCGTAGAGAAGTGATTGGCAGAAGTGATTGGCAGAGTAACAATTTAAACATCAGCAATATGAACAAGAAAGTATTGATACCATTGGTAGTAGTGGGAGTGCTGCTCCTCGGCGGAATAGCTTATCTCACGATGAGTCTGCAGAAAGAGAAACAGGCTAACAAGGCTATGCAGGAGCTCGCTGAGATGGACAAGAAAGAGATGGAGAACGAATACCAGCAGTTTGCCGACCAGTATTCGGAGATGAAAACACGCATCAACAACGATTCCATCGTGGCACAGCTCACCCGCGAACAGGAACGCACCGAAGCCCTGCTGCAGGAACTCAAAAACGTGAAGAGCAGTGACGCTCGCGAGATAGCACGCCTCAAGAAAGAGCTTGCCACATGCCGTGCCGTAATCCGCAGCTACGTGCTCGAGATCGACTCCCTCAATCGTCTCAACCAGAACCTCACAGCTGAGAACACCCGTGTGAAGGGACAGTATGAGGAGGCCACCCGACAGATCGAAGGTCTCAACTCCGACAAGGCATCACTCTCTGAGAAGGTGGCAATCGCCGCACAGCTCGACGCCACCGGCATCACCATGGGAGCCAAGAAGAAAAACGGAGCCAAGAAGAACGTGAAGAAAATCAAGGACGCCAAGCTCATCACCGTGGGATTCACCATAACACGAAACGTTACAGCCCAGAACGGCAAGCGCCAGCTCTATGTCAGAATCACCACACCGGCTGGTGGAGTGATGGGAGCCAGCGGATCGTTCAAGTATGAAAACCGTTCGCTGCAATACACCATGGCGAAGACCATCGAATATACCGGCAACGAGACTCCGGTGACTATGTACTGGAACGTGAGCGAGACTCTCAACCCCGGCACATACAGTGTGAGCGTATTCGCCGACGGCAACCTCATCGGACAGCGCAACTTCACATTCAAATAATGAGTAGACAAGATACGTGTAAACAAGGAGTCCGCGCTGCTAATTTCCTCGTCAACTCGTCAACTCGTCAACTCGTCAACTTGCGATAATTATATCATAATGAACAGATTAAAAGCAACGATAGTCCTCTCCCTCCTCGCCGCAGCTGCTGTGGCTCAGGAGACGGACCATCACGAAACACAACACACAATAGAGTGTGAGGCGCGTGTGGCGTCGCCCCAGGTGCAGGCAGCACGCAGGGTGATGGCCGGCGGACCGCTCTCTCTGCAGACCTGCCGCGACATGGCGTTGGGCTACAACAAGACGCTCGCATCGAAACGCGTGCAGCGAGAGATGGCGGCACAGATGAGAAAGTCGGCACGCACGAAATATCTGCCGAGCCTCGATGTGATGGGTGGTGCGATATTCTCAAGCCGTGAGATTTCAATCCTCAACAACACCCAGAAGTCCACACTCAAGAACATCGGCACCTCGCTCGGCGGACTGCTCGGCATCAGCGACCCCAAACTGCAGGGAACGCTGAACCATCTGGGACAGGATGTGGTGGACGGCTTCCGCACCAACAACCGCACCATGTATATGGCTTCGGCAATGGTGACGCAGCCGATATATATGGGTGGAGCCATCACGGCGGCAAACAATATCGCCGACATCAACGAGAAGATGGCTGCCGTAAACGAGGAACTGGCACGCCAGAACACGCTGCAGAACATCGACCAGACTTACTGGACCGTGGTGTCGCTCCGCCATAAACTCAACCTCGCCAACAGCTTCCTGCAGCTCGTGCAGAAACTCGACGACGACGTGCAGAAGATGATCACGGCGGGAGTGGCTACCAAGGCTGACGGACTCAAGGTCAGCGTGAAGGTGAACGAGGCGGAGATGGCGGTGACGCAGGTGGAAGACGGTCTCTCCCTTGCCAAGATGCTCCTCTGCCAGACCTGCGGAATGCCTGTGGAGTCTGACATCACGCTTGCTGACGAGGCGGCTTCGGCTATCGCCATCGAAGAGGATTCGGTAAACGGTGCCGACACCGTGGCATACTGGTATCGCCCCGAACTGGAACTGCTCTCCAATACCGTGGACATCAGCCGCCAGGCAACGAAACTCGCCAGGGCTTCCTATCTGCCGCAGGTGCTCCTCTCTGGAGGATACCTCATGACAAACCCTAACGTGTACGACGGATTCACAAGGAAGTTCGCCGGCGTCTGGAACGTGGGCGTGGTGGTACGCATCCCCGTATGGCACTGGATGGACGGCACTTACAAGGTGCGCGCCGCCAAGGCTGCCACTACGATTGCCGAACTCGAACTCGCCGAGACGCAAGAGAAGGTGGACCTCCAGGTGAGCCAGTGCAGCTTCAAGCTCAAGGAGGCACGTAAGAAATATGCTATGGCGACGAAAAACGTGGACAAGGCGGAGGAGAACCTTCGCTGTGCCAACGTGGGATTCAAGGAGGGTGTGCTCCAGACCACTGATGTGATGGAGGCGCAGACCGCATGGATGCAGGCGCAGTCGCAGAAAATAGACTCCGAGGTGGAGATAAAGATTGCCCAGGTGAACCTCAAGAAAGCTATCGGACAGATGTAGGACTGACCTCAAACCCATCCTGGCCTCAAACCCATCCTTGCCTCAAACACATCCTAACCTTCCCCAAGGGAAGGGACTGGTTACTACAGCTAATTGTCATCAGCCCCCTCTCGTTCTCCCCCGTAGGGGAGATGCAGGTTACTCCGTTGCTGTTTTCCTCTGAGGTTACTCTGCTTGTCATTTTCATCAGCTGCCTTCACCGGTCATTACTATCTGTCCCTCCCCTACGGGGGAGGACAGGTGGGGGCTGCTGTCAGCAGAATAACATGACTTGGTTTCGCCCGTCAAAGACTCTTTCCCTGTCTATTTGAAATACTGCATTGAGCAGCAGTGCAGCGAACCATGCTGTCTCACCACCACGCTGCTGTCTATGCCAATCAGTTCCCTGTAGGGGAAAGCCTCTGCTATGACGCGTCGTGCCTCCTCGTCGTTCTCAGGTTGGTTGTATGTAGGATAAATCACGGCATCGTTTATGATGATAAAGTTGGCGTATGTGGCAGGCAGTCGTTCACCGTCCTCATACATCGCCTCCGGCATCGGCAGCTTCAGCAGACGGTATGGTCTGCCGTCGTCGGTGCGCAGCGTGGCGAGTTGTTCTTCCATGCGGTGCAGCTCGTCGTATTGCTCATCCTCCTTGTCGTCGCATCCCACATACACCAGCGTGTCGTCGGGTGCAGTGCGCACCAGCGTGTCGATATGTCCGTCGGTGTCGTCGCCTGTTAGATGTCCGTAGTCTATCCATACTATGCGGTCGGCACGCAGCATCTCCTTCAGCCGCTTCTCTATTTCCTGTCGCGAGAGAGGTTGGTTGCGGTGGGGGGCAAGCAGACAGCAGCTTGTGGTGAACACCGTTCCCTTGCCGTCGCTCTCTATCGATCCGCCTTCGAGCACGAAGTCGTTGTGGTCTTCATACCGTCCTTCCACGATGCCGTTTTCATACAGACTGCGGTTGATGGAATTGTCGAGGGACGCTTCGAATTTCTCGCCCCATCCGTTGAAGCGGAAGTCGAGCAGCGTGAGAGGGCCGTCTTCAGCATTCCTCTCTTTCAGCGAGATGAAGGCGTGGTCTCTTGCCCATGTGTCGTTGGTAGGACACTGGTGTAGCGTCACCCTTTTCATCTGCTCTTCAGAAAGTCTGCCGCATAGCATCCTCTCTACCTCCTTCGTGTCGGGTGCCACGATAATCAGTGGTTCATATCTTGTTATGGCATCCGCCATCTCCACATACGTGTTGTTTATCTCGTCGAGACAATAGTTCCAGTCCGTGTCCTTATGAGGCCACGTCAGTTGCAGTGCCCTTTGTCTTTCCCATTCAGCGGGCAGGTATAGGTTGTTCATGCAATGATGTTTTTTTCCTGTTATATATGGGTTAATAATTATCCAATATCTGTTTGCGCTTCTGTTTCTTCACCTCCTTTTTGTGTTCTATGCTTCGCTGTATAGGGTTGGTGATGAGTTTCAGCAGTCCGAGAATGTCGAAACCATTCGTCGGCTTTATGCCAAGCAATTGTTTGTCGATTGTCGTCATTCTTGTGAAATCTCTTGTTTTTCCCCTCTTGCCGTATACCACCACTTCGTTGAGCATCCTTGCCGATGGCAGCATAAACACCGTGTCGGTCAACTCCTTGTGGTTCAACACCCTCTTTTCGAAGTTCGGATGATAGAATGCCACAGTCTGGAAATTCTCCGGCAGTTGGAATGTACCGTCCCATGGAGTCTTTATGGTACTGTCGTTGTCGCATTTCACGAACACGTTTCTCAGCGGTTGTTTCGTTGAGGCATCTATTACGATACCCTTCCGTTGTGCCGAGGCATGACAAACGATGGTCAGCATCCATAAGGTCGTTATCCATCTCGCCACCGCCATGCCGTGTTCTGACTCAATGTTTCGTAATCCGTTCATATCTCCATCAGGTTCAGAAAATTTGTCTACAAAGATAATGCAAACCGAATGCAAAATGAAATAAATGGATTTATTTCTTTTGCTGAGGTGCCGCTTATCTTATACAAAGATAATGCAAACCGAATGCAAAATGAAATAAATGGATTTATTTCTTTTGCTGAGGTGCCGCTTATTTTATACAAAGGTAATGACATTTCTCTATCCTTTGGCAATCCCACACCAAAGTTTTAAGCAATATTTTGGCATTTTATATCATATTATTGCAGTCCGGTGAAACTCCAAAGCGCAATAATAAAAATTACATTGAACCCAAATCGCTTTCTATGTTAATATC
>NZ_FR892638.1:0-757 GCF_000436015.1 Prevotella sp. CAG:592
TTGGGGAAGGTTAGGATGGGTTTGAGGCAAGTCATTGCCATGAAGTCAGAACAGGAGTTCTTCGTCTTCGGTGCCACAGCCGGTGAAGCCATTTTCTTGAGACTTCTCCTGGGTAAATAGATAGTATACGGCGCGTGCCGTGGTGCATACCTCCCCTTTGGAGTTCTCCAGCGTGAGTTCTACGAAAGCCAGGTTGCGCTTCTGTTCGGTGATATGTCCGCGGAGAGTGATCTGCGAGTCGGTGGTGAGCACGGGGCGGCGGTATGACAGTTCCAGCTTCGATGTGACGCCCATGACCTGCAGTTTCCTGAACACCACCCATGCCGCCGTCTCGTCGAGCAGCGTTGCCTGTATTCCTCCGTGCAGCGTGTTTCGCCATCCCTGGTATTCGCCGTCGGGTTTCCAGAAGCACACCACGTCGTCGCCGTCTTCATAGAAGTCCATGTGTACGCCGTGGTCATTGTCTTTGCAGCAGCCGAAGCAGTGGAATCCTTCCATGCCGGCGAACGGGTTCGTTATCTTTCTCATAAGCGGGTTGTTGTTTCGTTTTATAATAATGTGATAGCAAAAGTAATGATTTTTCGGGTAATGGCAAAGGAATAGGATGGTTTGTTTTGGTTTTTCGAAGAAAACCTAGATAAGCCCCTGGGTGGTTAATACGAATTCAATAACAGCCCCCACCTATCCTTCCTGAAGGGAAACCCATCCTAACCTTCCCCAAGGGTAACCCATCCTAACCTTCCCCAAGGGAAGGAAC
>NZ_FR892638.1:931-13776 GCF_000436015.1 Prevotella sp. CAG:592
AATCAGTATGCGGAGTTATATTAGTTGTTTCCCTACAGTTCAAAACTACATATTCCTTCTAAAAAAACATCAGGTTTGCCCATTATCAATCCGCATATTACTTCCAAAAAGAGAAAACTTGCAGACAGGCAGGGCGAGAAGACCGTCGGAACAATACAGGAAAAAATCGCCGTTGTAACAGAAATGTAATATCTGTTTAAACTGCTTGTAATATTGCCAAAGTAATTTTGCAAGCGGATAAATATATTAATTATGGAAACAATCTACTTTGTGATAGTCGCATTCCTGCTCTTGCTGGCAGTGTTCGACTTGTTTGTGGGAGTGAGCAACGACGCTGTGAACTTCCTGCAGTCAGCCATAGGTGCCAAGGTGGCACGCTTCAGGACTGTCCTTGTTGTAGCGTCGGCAGGAGTCCTCATCGGAGCGGTGATGAGCGCCGGAATGATGGACGTGGCACGCCATGGCATCATGCACCCCGCCAACTACACCTTCGCCGAGGTGATGACGATATTGCTGGCGGTGATGGTTACCGACGTGGTGGTGCTCGACATCTTCAACACCCTCGGCATGCCAACCTCCACCACCGTGTCGCTCGTCTTCGAGCTTCTCGGTGCCACCTTCATCCTGGCACTCTTCAAGATGAACGCCGACCCGTCGCTCATGATTACTGACCTGATGAACTCCAGCAAGGCGCTGAGCGTCATCATAGCCATCTTCGTGTCGGTGGCGATAGCCTTCTTCTTCGGTACCGCCGTGATGTGGCTCTCGCGACTCGTCTTCACCTTCAGATACAAGAAACACCTGCGCTATAGCATCGCCATCTTCGGCGGTATAGCATTCACAGCCCTCGCATACTTCATCTTCATCAAGGGACTCGGCGGTTCGCCGTTCATCAGCGACGCCACAAAAAACTGGATAAATGACAACACCCAGATGCTGCTTCTCGCCGTGTTTGTGGCTTCCACCATCCTCAACGAGATACTCTATCTGCTGCGCGTGAATGTTTTCAAGATAATAGTGCTGCTCGGAACCTTCGCCCTGGCAATGGCTTTCGCCGGCAACGACCTCGTGAACTTCATCGGAGTGCCCCTCGCCGGTCTCGCCTCCATGCAGGACTTCATGGCAAACGGCAACGGCGACCCCAATGCCTTCATGATGACCTCGCTGATGACCTCGGCAAAGAGTCCGCTGATATATCTGGTGCTGGCAGGAATAATAATGATCGTTGCGATGGCGACATCAAAGAAAGCACAGAATGTGGTGAAGACCAGCGTAGACCTGAGCCGTCAGGACGAAGGCGACGAGATGTTCGGATCATCAAAAGTAGCCCGCTCCCTCGTGCGCGCCGTGCAGGATATGGGCAACGGACTCTCGAAAATCATGCCAAGCTCTTCGACGAAATGGATTGACAGCAGATTCAACAAAGAAGAAATGGAGCTCGCCCAGGGAGCAGCCTTCGATGAAGTGAGAGCCGCCGTGAACCTCGTGCTCGCCGCCATGCTCATCATCATCGGAACGAACTACAAACTGCCGCTCTCCACCACCTATGTCACCTTCATGGTGGCAATGGGAACATCGCTCGCCGACAAGGCATGGAGCCGCGACAGTGCTGTGTTCCGCGTCACCGGAGTGCTGTCGGTAATCGGTGGATGGTTCGTCACTGCAGGAGTAGCCTTCGCCGCCTGTGCATTGGTTTGCACGATGATGCATTTCGGAGGATTCGTGGTGATGATAGCCTTCATGGTGCTCGACATCTATCTGCTCTGGCGTAGCGGTCAGGCATACAAGAAGAAGAGTTCCGAGGACAAGAAGGATGATATTTTCAACCTGATGATGCGCACGAAAGACAAGGATATCGTATGGGACCTGCTGCGCAAGCATGTGGGACGCACACAGAGCTTCGTGACACGCTTCACCTGTGATGTGTTCAACAAAATCGTGGACGGTGTGAGCAACGAAAGACTCAAGGAACTCAAGGTGAGCTACAGAGAGGTGAACAGCGAGCGCGAAACGCTGAAGAAGCTACGCCGACAGGAATTCCTCGCCATGCGCCGCATTCCGGAGCGCATAGCATTGGAGCGCAACACGTGGTTCCATCTGGGAGTGAACTGCAACCAGCAGTATATGTACTGCCTGCGCCGTATGCTCGACCCGATAAAGGAGCATCTCGACAACAACTTCCAGCCGATGCCAAAGGAGTATATCGACGAGTTTGAGGAGGTCCGCCGCCGCATCAACGAGCTGATGAGTCACACGGAGCAGATGATATCGACAAACCGCTACGACCTCTACCGCGAGACGCTGACCATCGGCGACGAGTGTAAAGACGAGCTGTCGGCACTCCGCGACCGCCATATCAACCGTATGCAGCAGGATGTCAACGCCGCCCAAAACCTGAAGGTGTCGATGCTCTATCTGAACATGCTGCAGGAGAGCCAGGAGCTGATAAGCATCATGCGCCATCAGCTGAGGGCAGCACGCAAGTTCCTGGAAGAGGATAAAGTGTGAGGAATGTGAGGAGTAGGTAAGGATGTTTGTTCTACCCTTTCCCAAGGGCAAGCCTCAGACACATCCAGACCTCAGCCCCATCTAGGCCTAAGATCCATCCAGACCTTTCCCAAAAGGTCAACCCATCCAGACCTTCCCAAAGGGAAGGAACAGGTTACTCTGCTTCTGATGTCAGCCCCCACCTAACCTCCCCCGAAGGGGAGGGACGGTTACTCTTGACTGTTTGATTGTCAAAGAATTATTCATAATCAGAGTATCTGTCCCTCCCCCGTATGGGAGGGACGGTTACTTCGGCTATTTGACTTTAGCCCCCACCTAGCCTCAAACCCATCCTGACCTTCCCCAAGGGAAGGAATAAGTTACTTCGGCTATTGACTTTAGCCCCCACCTAACCTCCCCCGTAGGGGAGGGACGGTTACACTTGACCGTTTGATTATCAAAGGATTATCCATAATCAGAGTATCTGTCCCTCCCCTACGGGGGAGGCTAGGTGGGAATGCGGAGTTATAACAAGTATTTTTCTTAAGTCAATTAGCACGTAAATCAGCGGAAAAGTATTATATTTGCAAGTCATAAAGTCAATCCCCAATAACCATACCATGACAGGCGACTGGAAATACCTTTTCATCACATACGGAATGGCCATCATGTTCTATTCGATGATGGCATGGCTCTTCTGGTTCCGATCCAGAGGGCGGGCAAAACACATGATAGCCTTCATCATGCTGATGATAGCACTGCAGAATGTGAAAGACCTCGCCATCATAGACACCGACAACGCCTACGACCCCTCGCTGTCGGCAATCGCCACATGTGTAGACATCATCGCCGTGCCGATATACGGCTTCATCCTCGTGGAACTGTGCCGACCGGGATGGATAAAGACGAGGTGGATGGTGATGACAGAAGTGCCGTTCGTGGTGATGTCGCTGCTCTATGTCTTGACGCATAACGACCTCTTTTATATGCTCCTCTGGCTGTTGTCGCTCGCCTATGGCCTGTGGTGCATCGTCTGGGTGGCACACGACCTGCCACGCTATCACCGCTGGCTCAAGAACGAATACTCATATCAGGAGAACATCAACCTGCACTGGCTGAGAGGAGTGACACTGCTCTTCTTCATAATCCTCTGCATCTGGGTGGTGGACTGCATATATCCCTCCACCCTCATCGACACCATATATATATTGTCGTCGCTCGTGGGATGGATGGTGGTGTGCTACTTCATCAACAGACAGGAGCTGGTGATAAAAGAAGTGATAGACTCATTGCCGACCGAAACCGCCGAGCCCCTTGCCCCTGCTGCTGCCGACGGAGAGACGGAAGAAAGCGACAACGAACGCATCAAGCTACTTTCAGAACAGCTTGAGAAACTCTTCACCGTAGACAAGGTTTATCTCGAACCGCGACTGCGCCTCGTGGACCTGGCACAGAAGTTGGGCACCAACCGAACATACCTCAGCAACTTCTTCAACAAGGAGAGGCAGACCACCTTCTATGAGTTTGTGAACGGCTACCGCATCTCCTACTCGGAGAATCTGCTCACTACCACAGACTACACCCTGGATGTGGTGGCGGAATTGTCGGGATTCAACTCCCTTTCCACCTTCCGCCGCGCCTTTTCGGTGAAAAACAACTGTAGTCCGCAGGAGTACCGGAGTGTCAATACGTCAAATTGTCAGAATTGACGATCACTGTAAATGCCGCTGAATCAATGCTATGTACGCATTGACACACCATTTTTACCGTTTGACACTCTGAAAAGGACGAAAATTTGTAAATTTGCGCTGTTGTTAAGACATACTTATACAAGGACCAACTATCCATATATACGACAGACGCAAAGACTTTTACTGGCGAGTAACAGCAATAGCTGAAAAAAATACGTAGAATACCAACCGGAGACTATCTATACTTGGATGATTTAAAAGGGAAGCCCGGCGGCAGCGGTGCCGTCGGGTTATTTTGTGTTGATAAAAAGACAATATTTGTCCTTATTTTGGGCACGGTGCTTGCCCATGTTGGGCACGGTGCTTACCCCGGTTGGGCAACGTGCTTGCCCCGGTTGGGCACGGTTGCTGTCTAAAATGTGCCCAAAATGTAGGTGCTTCAGCAATCATAAATCCATGCAAATCCGATTGCCAAAAGGGTATAAAAAAAGGTCGGATATGTTTCGCAACATAACCCGACCGACATGTTTTCTAACTAACTTATTATCAACTATTCATTACTCTTTTTGAATTCACGCTGCAAAGTTAATACTAAAAGTGGCAATGTCATACCCCTTTTGGGATAAAATAACACGAAAACGTTTGCAGAATCAAACAAAATGTCTAAATTTGCATACTGATTATAGTACGACTTATATGTAGTATCATATCACCGGCGTATGACACCAACAGAGGCGGTGTTTTTTTTTGTATAGACTTGTTCATTACATCATAAAGAATTTATATGAAACAACATAGAGTATCGCTAAAAGACCTGGCGGCGCAGCTCGGAGTCAGCATCGCCACTGTTTCACGAGCCTTGCGCAACAGCCATGAAGTGGGCGAAGAGCTCAGAGAGCGGGTGCAGAAGCTCGCCAAAGAGCTGAACTATCGTCCAAATCCATTCGCACAGAGCCTCAGAAGCGAAGCACCGAAGGTGATAGGAGTGGTAGTGCCCAATCTCGTGACCCACTACTATTCAGCTGTACTCGACGGAATAGAAGACTATGCCTCGCAGGAAGGATATTCGGTGATGGCTATAAACAGCCACGAAGACTATCTGAAAGAAGAGAAGGCTATCAACAACTTCATAAACATGCACGTGGAAGGAATCATAGCCTGTCTGTCGCAAGACACCACAGACTATTCCCACTTCGAGGAGATACACAAGATGGGAATCCCCCTCGTGTTCTTCGCCCGCACCTGCATGCCGGAACTCTTCTCACAAGTGGTGGCAAACGGTGACGAGGCAGCGCAGCAGGCAACGGAGCATCTCATCAAGACCGGCAGCAGGAGAGTGGCGTTTCTCGGAGGTCCCAACCACCTCGACATGGTGAAGCGGCGCAAGCACGGATATCTGGAGGCGCTCAAGGCAAACAAGATACCGATAGACAGAGATATCATAGTGTGCGGCAAGATAAACTTCGCACAGGCACAGCAGCAGACGATACGCCTGTTGAAGAAGGAAAACCGCCCCGATGCCATCCTTGCCTTCAACGACATCATCACCTATGCCGCCTTCACGGCGGTAAAGTCGTTGGGACTGCGGATTCCGGAGGATGTGGCGATAATCGGTTTCACCGACACCGAGGCATCTGAATACGTCACACCGAAGCTCTCCACGATAGAAGACCAGTCGCATAAGACAGGAACCCTGGCCTGCGAACTGCTGATGAGAGTGATAAAGGGCGACACGAAGCGCTACCACGAGGTGGTGCCGATGAAACTCATGATAAGGGAGAGCTCGGCAAAGATAAAAGATAGCAAGCAGTCATAAAACCGCTACATCAAGCGGCATTACTTAAGGAAAAAGATTATTCATATTTGTGACGCGCCCCCAGCATCGTCATGCCGGAGCGCGTCATGATATTACACAAACTACAATCAACAAAAGTTTCAAGCACATGAAGAAAAATTTCGCATTGGCAGCCCTTGCTGCTGCCGTGATGATGTCGTGCGGCTCTACAAAGAGCGTGGGCGACGCTACAGCTCTCAACGGAGAGTGGAATATAATGGAAGTGAACGGTTCTAAGGTGGACAAGGCAGATGTGGAGGAAGCTCCATTCCTGGGTTTCGATGCCAAGGACAACAACGTGTATGGCTGTACGGGATGCAACAGACTGACAGGAACACTGAAAGTTAAGGGCAACGGCGGCATCGACTTCGGTCAGATGGGCTGCACACGGATGCTCTGCGCCAACATGGAAGTGGAGCGCCAGGTGCTCGACGCTCTCGGAAAGACAGCCAAGTATTCTCTCGACGGCACTGGCAAACTCACACTCACCGACAAGAGCGGCAAGACCGTGATATTGCTGGAGAAGAGAAAGTAAGAGACAATCCCGTCTTATAGAATCAGCCCCTCCCTTTTCGCATTGCGCAAGAAAGGAGGGGCTGATAATTTAACCCAAATCGGTCATTAGGCCGTTTATTGTATTTTTTAATTACTGCTTGCAGTCTTTTGTTTTTTATAAGGCGTCTTTTGTCTGTTTTTAATTCGCAATAGCTCGCTATTACTCATTAAAAGCCAAACAAAATCCACTCTTCTAAAAGAACAAAATCCAAGCAAGCCCTAACGACCGATTCGGGTTTAATATAACGACCTATTCGGGATTAATCATCGCTTTGTGTGGTTCACTCCTGCCATGATATGGCGAATTTCTCAATGCCGAGAGCCTTCAGCATCTTTCCGAATTGCAGAGAGGCATTCTCCCTTGCCGTTTTGATGTTCTCTTCAGTGAGGCAGCGCGTCAGCATCTTGGCGTAGGCACGGTGGTAGAGGGAGTCGCGGTCGGCATCCGTCCAGCTGCCCGTCTCTATGAAAGCCTTTGTCCGCGCCTCGTCGATGAAATCCTTGTCGAGCAGTTCAATCTTCGGCAGCGCCACCAGCACACTGTCCCCCTGCTGACGAATCCAGCGAGGCGACACATCATGCATGTTGATGCCAAGACTCAGTTTGCCGTAGTATATCCTCACCAGTTTGTCGTCGCGCAGGAATCCTCTCTTGATGGTGTCCACCAGTTCCTCGTCTTTTACGGAGAGGAATTCCCATTCTCCGATCTGTTTCATCGACGTTATGATGGTAGGCGTCACGTCAATCCTGTCGTCCACCTCCAGCCTTGCCGATGAAGTCTTCGCCGTATGGCAGAAGCCAAACACCAATACCACCACGGCAATCACCGCCACTGCCCATAGCATGATGTTCAGTTTTGTGAGCGTTATCTTGTTTTTTCCGGTCTTGTCCATAATATCCCCTTCCTATTTTCTTTCCGCATCACTTGCGGTCACAATCATTTTCTTTATCTCGTTGTCGGAGAAATCCTTGCGGAACGATATCGTTATGTCCTTCTCGTTGAATCCCATTCCCACGAAGAAAGGCACCATCACCCTTGCCGCACTCTCCTTTGCCATCTCCATGATGCCCGTCTGCGGGATGTCGTTGATGATAGCCTGTCGCCCCTGCTGTTCATAGCCCGCCATCTCCTTGTCGGAGAAATTCTGTCGGGTCAGAGCCACATATTTTCTTATCTCGCCGTGGTTGATGCGGCTCGATGTCATCTCGATGCGAGGGTCGGGGAGCGTGACGTCAATCTTGTCTCCGACGCGGCGGACGTTCTTCTCAGAGAACGAGGAGAGATCGATATACGCCTTCACCGTGGCGTCGATAGGTATGGCGATCTTTCGGGAGCCCATGGGCAGCGCCACGTCGTAGTCCTGGTTGAGGAACTTGCCCTTCATGCGTATTTCGTCATCGTGGGTTATTATCTTGTGCATCTTGTATTCCGCGGTATACAGGCGCGAACACTTCTGCACCTGCATCACCAGCATCGGTATGGTGTCAACAGATTCCGGCTGCTGCCGGGGAGTCTGCTTCCGGGAGCACCCGGCCACGGCAAGTGCTGCAAAGACAATAAGAAAGTTAAAGTATAGTCTGTTCATCATTTCGTTTCAATGCTATTTGGATTGTCGAATATATGCAAAGTTAATGAAAAAAAACGTTTGATGAGGCTTTGTGTACCTAATTCTTTCAAAGGTAAAGCATTTTTAGGACTTTACTTCACGCTGGCTCGTTTTTTTGCATTACCTTTGCAGACAGTGACTTGCATACGCCGGATAGTGGGCAGTATGCTTTTATTTGAAAAGGACATAAGAATGAAGAAAACCGTATTTTTCGCCATTGCGGCACTTTGTCTGCTTGGCATCACCTCGTGTGAGGAGAAAAAAAAGACAAAAGATATAATAGCCACGAAACCCGTTGTAAAGCCCGTTCAGAGCGGTCCGAAGAAGATGTCGGAGTTTGAGCGCACAGAAAAGGTGGAGTGGGGCGGCGAGACCTATAAGGTGACCGTGAAGCGCAGCGCCACAGACAATGAGTTTACCGACGACAACGGCAAGCGGTATTATGACAACCGCTTCATGCTGACGATTCTCAGACCCGACGGTTCGGAGTTCGTAAGGCGCGAAATCACCAAGGCGGCATACTCCAACATCGTGGATGCTTCCTATCTCGCCAAGTCTACAGCCCTCGGGCTGGCATTCCTTGAGGTGAAAGACGGAAGACTCGTATTCCTCGGCAGCGTGGGATGTCCTGATGAGCTCAGCGATGACTATATCCCAATCTCCATCACCATCTCCCGCGACGGCAGCTTCTCTATGAAGCAGAGCGACACCAATGGCGAGAGTTCAAGCGATGACGAGGGAGTGTAAGGGCGTTTAGTCCCTGTCCAGCCCGTCAACTTTATAAAGCAGATATAAACCCAAATCGGTCATTAGGCCGTTTAATGTCATATTTTACAACTGCTTGCAGTCTTTTGCTTTTTATAAGGTGTCTTTTGCCTGTTTTTAATTCGCAATAGCTCGCTATTACTCATTAAAAGCCAAACAAAATCCACTCTTCTAAAAAGCAAAATACAAGCAAGCCCTAATGACCGCTTTGGGATAAAAATAAAAAACGGCATAATGACTGTGACTGGGGGCTTATTCCCCAATCGGTGATTATGCCGTTTTTCTGATTATCTTTTATCTTATTATCTTATCGTCAGCTCCACCGGACAGTGGTCGGAGCCGAATATTTCCGTGTGTATCTTTGCACCCACGAGGCGGTCGTTGAGCCTTGCCGATGTGATGAAATAATCGATGCGCCACCCTGCGTTCTTCTCCCTCGCATGGAAGCGGTATGACCACCAGGAGTATATCTCCTTCTGGTCAGGATAGAAGAAACGGAAGGTGTCGGTGAATCCACTGTTGAGCAGCGTCGTCATCTTGTTGCGCTCCTCGTCGGTGAATCCCGCATTGCGGCGGTTTGTCTTGGGGTTCTTCAAGTCAATCTCCTCGTGAGCCACGTTCAGGTCGCCACAGAAAATCACCGGCTTCTTTTCGTCCAGTTTCTTGATATAAGCCAGAAAGTCATCCTCCCATGTCATACGGTAGTCCAGTCGGCGCAGCTCATTCTGTGAGTTTGGCACGTAAACGGTGACAAGAAAGAAATCCGGCATCTCCAGCGTAATCACTCTTCCCTCGTGGTCGTGTTCCTCCACTCCTATGCCGTACGACACGTTCAGCGGTTCGTGTCTGGTGAATATCGCCGTACCGGAGTATCCCTTCTTTTCGGCATAGTTCCAATACGACTTGTAACCCTCGAAGCAGATGTCGAGTTGTCCCTCCTGCATCTTCGTTTCCTGCAGACAAAAGAAGTCAGCGTCGAGTTCTTTGAATATTTCGCTGAATCCTTTTCCCACGCAGGCTCTCAGTCCGTTGACGTTCCATGATATCAATTTCATAATAGCATTTTTTTTTTTGATAAAATCCTCACGCTCTGAAATGTGAATACATTCCCATTTCTCTCGCTTAATAGGATTTTTAGTTGGTAAACAGTGTACTAATCTCCTCGTCAACTCGTTAACTTGTCAACTTGTCAACTTGTGTATAAATAAGGGCGGACCTGATGCAGCCCGCCCCGATTATAGATGATTTTATTACTGATTTAAAATTGCGTTCAATAGCGCATTGTTTAGAACTTCGCCATTTTGATGGCGTCGATTGCACATTCGTCACCCTTGTTGCCGTATTTGCCTCCGCATCTGTCGAGCGCCTGCTGCATGTCGAGTGTGGTGAGCAATCCGTAGATTACAGGAATCTCGCTCTTGGCGTTGAGTCTTGCGATACCGTAGGTCACACCCTGACAGATGTAGTCGAAGTGTGGAGTCTCACCCTTTATCACGCTTCCCAGGATGATGATGGCGTCGTATCCGCCGTTGAGAGTCATCTGGTGGGCACCATAGATAAGTTCGAAACTTCCCGGCACCGTCTTCACGTGTATGTTTTCAGGCAGAGCGCCATGCTTCTCAAGCGTGCTCATACATCCGTTGAGCAGTGCGCCCGTAATCTCAGGATTCCACTCAGCCACTACGATGCCGAAGCACATATTGCTCGCGTCGGGTATCTTGTCAAACTCATAGTCAGACAAGTTGTGTAATGCTGTTGCCATTATTTTGTTGTAGCTCTTTCGATATATTTGTCTATCTGCTGATAAGCGGCAGAGTTGACATACTTCTTCTTTATGTCCTGATAGATCTGCAGAGCCTCGTCCTTCTTGTTCTGGCTCTCAAGGATTTCGCCAGCCTTGATGAGGAAAGTAGGAGAGAGACTGTTGTTGGTGTTGTCCTCAGCCTCGTCGTCAGCCATCTTGGCAGCCTTCTTGAAAGACTCCACAGCCTTGTCGAGCTGGTTCAGGTGAGCGTAAGCGTCACCCAGGGCAGCCACTGCAGCAGGGCTGATCATCATGTCGTCGGCAGAAGAATAGTTCTCCAGATAGCTCGCAGCCTCTTTCCATTTGTCGAGGTTCGCGCAGCAGAGTCCGGCATAGAGGTTAGCCAGATTGCCAGCCTTAGTTCCGCTATAGTCAGAAGTGATGGCCTTGAAACCCTTGAATCCGGCACCGTCGCCATTGAAAGCCTTGTCAAACTGCTGGTTTGCGAAGTAATCCTGACCCTTGGCGATTGCAGTGCTTGCCTCGTCCTCTCTTGGCTCAGCATAGTAAGTCTTGTAAGCCAGATAGCCAGCGATGATGATGATGATTGCTAACACACCGTAGATGAGAGCCTTCCTGTTCTTGATGAGGGCAGCCTCTTTCTTGTTCAGAGCGTTGTCATTGTTCTCAGCGCCCTTTTTTTCAACTGATATTGCCATTTTATGATTTTGTTTATTATTCCTAATTTATAAAGCGTGGCAAAATTACGTAAATATTCTCATATATTGAAATTTATGATTGTTTTTTTTCTTTCTTGACTCATAAACCTTTAACTTTGCAGTGATAAAACAATCATTTTCGCCATGCCAGCCCTGTTGACAGAGGTTAGTGGAGACCATGCGAGAGGCAGCGGGCACGACGGAAAAAGATTGTGAGACAATAAATTTGATAATCAGAAAATACTCCGGAAAGAAAGTCATGTATCTAAAGAACATCAATATTCTCGGCTATAAGAACATAAAGGAATCATCGCTCCAGCTCTCGCCGGGCATCAACTGCTTCATCGGTTCAAACGGAGAGGGCAAGACGAATTTCCTCGATGCCGTGTATTATCTTTCTTTCTGTCGCAGTGCCACCAGTTCCGTAGACTCCACGGTAATCAACCACGACTCGGATTTCTGTGTCATCGAGGGAGTGTATGAAAACGAGGATGGCGACGAACTGGATATCTATACCGGCATGAAGCGCGGAGTGAAGAAACGTTTCCGCCGCAACAAGAAAGACTACAAGCGGCTGTCGGAACATATCGGACTCATTCCGCTGATAATGATTTCCCCCTCAGACACATATCTCATAGAGGGAGCGAGCGACGAGCGGAGGCGCTTGATGGACGTGGTGATTTCGCAGACCGACGCCACATATCTGCAGGCTCTGTCGAGATATAACAAGGCATTGCAGCAGCGCAACTCCCTCCTGAAGATGGAAGAAGAACCAGACGGCGCACTGCTCGACATCTGGGAGGAACAGATGGCAAAGGAGGGCGAACTGATATACGAGAAGCGAAAGGCCTTCGTCAGCGAGCTGCTGCCACAGTTTCAGGATTACCATACACGAATCTCCGGCGGCAAGGAGAAGGTGAGTCTCAACTATGTGTCGCACTGTCAGCGCGGTCCGCTGCTCGATGTTATCCGTCGCGACAGAATGAAAGACCGTGCCGTGGGATATTCCCTGCATGGCGTACACCGGGATGACCTGGAGATGCTTCTCGATGGTTTCCCGATGAAGCGCGAGGGCAGTCAGGGGCAGAACAAGACCTTCGTGGTGGCGCTGAAACTGGCACAGTTCAACTATCTCTCCGCCACAGTGTCGAAGACCTGTCCGATACTTCTCCTCGATGATGTGTTCGACAAGCTCGACGCCATGCGCGTGGAACAGATAGTAAGGCTCGTTTCAGGTGAGGCGTTCGGACAGATATTCATCACCGACACCAACCGCGACCATCTCGACTCTATTCTCGAAGCATGCGACTCCAGTTACAGGATATTCAATGTGGAGGGGGGAAAGATAGTATAGACCTACACATACACAGCCGGATGGTCTGTTTGTAGGGATTGGATTAAGAATCAAAAAAGGAAAGGAGAAAAATATATGTTCAGACGTGA
>NZ_FR892638.1:13793-19539 GCF_000436015.1 Prevotella sp. CAG:592
GACGTGATGTACAGAATCTTGCCGATGTGCTCAATCTCTGTTTGAGACGCAACGGCCTTGAGACGCCGCTCCTCCAGCATCGTCTTGTAAACGCATGGGATAGGGTCGTGGGGCCGGACGTGGTGGCATACACCGGAGAGAAGTTCATAAAGAACCAGACCCTGATGGTGAAGATAAAGAATCCCGCCCTTCGTCAAGATCTCTCCATGATGAAGCAGCGGCTCATCACCCGTCTCAATGGTGAGGTGGGCAGCATGATAATAACTGATATAAAGTTTTATTGACCGCAGACCACCATGTCCATCCTGTTGTCATGTTCGTCGGCAGGCACTGCATCTACGAACTGGAACGGGAAACATATACCTATTTTATATGTATTCCCCTTCCTGTTTTCACGCTTTTCATTGAAGCCTTTTCCGCTTTCACACTTTTCATTGACGCCCCTCTTTACGGCAGCGTTCAGAAAGCGGTCGTAATATCCCTTTCCTCTGCCGAGGCGGTTGCCGTCCTTGTCGAAAGCCATTCCCGGAATCACCGCCACGTCGATGTCTTCATAATCAGTGAAGAGTTTTCCGCACGGTTCCATGATGCCGAAGCTACCCACCTCCAGGTCAGCGTCGCCATCATATTCCCTCAGTTCCATCTCGCAGTCGCTGATTACCTTTGGCAACACGATTTTCTTTCCCTCGCCGTGCAGTCTGTGTATCATATCCATGGTATAAACCTCGTCGGGCAGAGAACAATAGAGCATCACCGTTGTTGCCTCCTTGATGCATGGAAGCTCAAGGAGCTTTCCCGTTATTACGGAAGAAAGCGCCTTGAGTTCCTCTTGCGTATGTTGCTTCTTCAGCTGTCTGACAGCCTTTCTCAATTCTGTCTTTGTAAGCATAACCGTTAGTTTTTCTTTGTCAGATTATTATGGTCGGGTTCAGGTCGTCATCCCGTTTCGCCTCATTTGCCATTATGCAGCTTCTTTCCCTTTGCTGCAGCCTTCTTTGTGGCAGCCTTAGGAGCAGGCTGAGGTTTCTTGGGGAACGCCGCATTGTTCTTGAACACGTTGAGGGCAGCGTCTATCACCTTGTCGTCGCCGTTGATATACTGCGTCCATGCCTTCTCGTCGAGGATGTTGTATATGATGCGGCTGTTGATATAGCGGTCGAGCAGTCTGTGCGACTTCTTTATCATCAGGTTGCGCCTCTGGAGTCCGTTCTTGTTGGCGAATGTGGCGAACTTGTCCACGAGGTTCTGTTTCTTCAGATAGTCAGCCAGTTCCATCATCTCCTTATACGAGTTCAGCTTGATGCGGTTGTCGTCGGTATATACGAAGGCGAATTGCAGGATGAGTCCGCTCATGCTTGCCTCTTTCAGGTATGACGTCATGCCGATAGTGTCTTCAGGCACGAAGATGTCAGGCGTGATGCCGCCACCGCCATACACCGTCCTGCCGATGCCGGTGTGGTAGGCAGGTCCCGTGTGCTTGATGCTGTCTTGTGAGAAGAATTCGCCGTGCTGGTATCTCGCCAGCAGGTCCTCTTCGTAGTCAACATTGTCGCCAGCCGTATAAGGCTTCTGGATGCAGCGTCCCGATGGGGTGTAGTAGCGGGCGGTGGTCAGACGGATAATGCTGCCGTCGGGGAATTCCATCTGTTTCTGCACCAGTCCCTTTCCGAACGAGCGGCGTCCGATTATCGTTCCGCGGTCGTTGTCCTGTATAGCTCCGGCAAAGATTTCAGAAGCCGATGCCGACACCTCGTTGATGAGCACTACGAGCGGTATGCTCTGATAGCTGCCGCTGCCGTCGCTGCGGAACTCCTGTCTTGGCGATTTCCTTCCTTCGGTATATACAATGAGCTTGTTCTTGGGCAGGAACTCGTTTATCATCTGCACAGCCGATTCGAGATATCCTCCCGTGTTGTCGCGCAGGTCTATCACGAGGTTTGCGAATCCCTCCTGCGACAGTTCCGCCAGAGCCACGAGCAGTTCGGCGTAAGTGTTCTCACCGAAGTTCTTTATCTTGATATATCCCGTATTCTCATCGAGCATATACACCGCCGAAATGCTCTTCTGAGGAATGTTGGCACGCGTTATGGTGAAGTATTTCACGGCTTTCGATCCATACCTCATCACTCCGATTTTCACCTTCGTGCCCTTTTGTCCCTTCAGTCGGCGCATCGCCTCTTCGTTGGTCACCACCTTTCCAACGAAAGGCTTTCCGTCCACGCTGACTATCTTGTCGCCGGCCAACACGCCGGCCTGCTGTGCCGGACCGTTCTTCACCACGTTCTGCACGTGGATGGTGTCTTGTCGGATAACGAATTCCACACCGATTCCCGAGAACGAGCCCTTGAGGTCGTCCTGCGTTCTCTGCACGTCTTCGGCGCTGATATAAACCGAGTGAGGGTCGAGGTCAGAAAGTATCTGCGGTATCGCCATATCAACGAGCGAGTCGATGTTCACGTCGTCAACATATTGATCGTCGATGATATGCAGCAGGTTGTTCAGTCTGTTGCTTCCCGAGTTTATGATATTCAGTCTGTTGCCCGAGAAATGGTTGGCATAGAAAGTGCCGATCACCACACCCACTATCACGCAGATTGCCATAAGCATCGGCGTCAGTCGGTTGGGTCTATTTTGTCTCATATTCGTCTGGATTAAGATGTATCACATTGATTTTAGCCCTTTTCAGAAGGTCGATGCCCTCGCTGAGCCTGTATTCCCTGGCATAGACGACACGTTTGATGCCGGCCTGTATTATCAGTTTGGAGCATTCTATGCATGGAGCGTCGGTGACGTAGAGCGTCGCTCCGTCGCTGTTGTTGGAGCTTCGGGCGAGTTTCGTTATGGCGTTTGCCTCGGCATGGAGCACGTAGGGGTGAGTCACGTTGTTCTCGTCCTCACACACGTTTTCGAATCCGCTTGGCGTGCCGTTGTAGCCGTCGCTGATTATCATTTTGTCTTTCACGACAAGGCATCCCACCTTTCTTCTCTCGCAGTAGCTGTTCTCCGACCATATACCTGCCATGCGCAGGTATTTGAGGTCAAGCCTGAGCTGTTTCTCTTTGTCGTCCATGATTCTTGATAGTGTTTGTCGTTATTGTTGAGTCTGGCGGTTCTCCTCTGCCGAAGCTTTCTTTATTCCGTTTCTCTCAAGCAGTGCGTCGATGGTAGGTTCACATCCGCGGAATCTCTTGTATAGTGTCATCGGATGCTCCGTGCCGCCCTTCGACAGGATGTTGTCGCGGAAGCTCTGTGCCGTTTCCCTGTTGAAGATGCCGTTCTTCTTGAACACGCTGAAGGCGTCGGCATCGAGCACCTCAGCCCATTTGTAGCTGTAGTATCCGGCGGCATATCCTCCAGCCATGATGTGGCTGAACTGCACCGTCATGCACGTGTCTTTCAGCTGTTCCAGCACCATCGCTTTCTGCCATGCCTTCTTCTCAAACGGTATGATGTCGTCGGTGAAGGCATCCTTCTTTGTATAGTAAGCCATGTCGAGCAGTCCGAAGCTCACCTGCCTCATGCAGCCGTATGCCACCATGAAGTTGCGGCTCTTCCTTATTCGCTCTATCAGTTCGTCGGGCAGCGGTTCGCCGGTCTTGTAGTGGAAGGCGAAGGTGCGCAGGAACTCCTTCTCGGCGCCATAGTTCTCCATGAACTGCGACGGCAGTTCCACGAAGTCCCACCACACGTTGGTTCCTGAAAGGCTCTCGAATCTGGTGTTTGCGAACATGCCGTGGAGACTGTGTCCGAATTCGTGTAGGAAAGTCTCCACCTCGCCCAGTGTCAGCAGCGCCGGCTTCTCGGCAGTAGGTTTCGTGAAGTTCATCACCACGCTAACGTGTGGTCTCACGTTCTCCCCCTTCTTGTCAATCCATTGTCCCTGATATTCCGTCATCCATGCTCCGCCCTGCTTTCCCTTGCGAGGATGGAAGTCGGCATAGAACACGGCGAGATACGAACCGTCCTTGTCGAACACCTCGTATGCCTTCACGTCGGGATGATAGACGGGGATGTCCTTGTTCTCCTTGAATGTTATGCCGTATAGTCTGTTTGCCAGTCCGAACACTCCGTCTATCACGCGGCTCAGTTCGAAATACGGGCGCAGCATCTCGGCGTCGAGGTTGAACTTTTCAAGTTGCAGTTTGTGGGAATAGAAGCTGAAGTCCCAAGGTTTCAGTTTGAAGTCGTCGCCCTCCATGCTCTTCGCCTTCTTCTCGATGTCGGCCACCTCCAGCTTTGCCGTAGGCATATAGGCGTCGATGAGGTCGTCGAGCAGCTTGTACACGTTCTGCGTATTGCTCGCCATACGGTTTTTCAATACATATTCGGCATACGTCTCATATCCCAGCAGCTGTGCTATTTCCCTTCTGAGGTTAACGATTCTCTTGCATATCTCCAGGTTGTTCTCCCCGTTGTCGTGCGTACACATCGTGTTGCGCTGCATATACATCTCGCGTCTCAGTTCGCGGCGTGTGGAATATGTCATGAACGGACTGTAGCTGGGATAGTCGAGTGTGAATATCCATCCCTCCTTCTTCTGTTCCTTTGCAGTCATGGCAGCCGCCTCCTTCGCCGTGTCGGGCAGTCCGTCGATATCTTTCTCATCGGTGATATGCAGGGTGTATGCCTTTGTCTCCTTCAGCAGGTTCTGCGAGAACTGCAGCGACAGCATGCTTGCCTCCTCGGTAAGTTTTCTCAGTTTCTCCTTTCCCTCGTCGTCGAGCAGCGCACCGCTTCTCACGAATCCGTCGTAGCAGTTGTCGAGCAGTCTCTGTTCCTCAGGAGTCAGTTCGCGGTGGTTGTCGTGTACCGCCTTTATCCTCTCGAAGAGTTTCTTGTTGAGTCTCACGTCGTTGGCGTGTTTCGTCAGTATCGGCTGCATCTTCTGTGCCAGGGCGTCCATCTCGTCGTTGGTCTCCGCACTGAGCAGGTTGAAGAACACCGTGGAAACCCTCGACAGCAAGTCGTAGTATCCGTCCTTATCGTCGTCAACGTTGATTATCGTGTTGTCGAAAGTTGGTTCTGCGGGATTGTTGATAGTCTTTTCTATCTGTTCGTCGTCGCGCCTGATGCCTTCGAGGAATGCCTCCTCGTAGTCCTCGAGCTTTATCTTGTCGAAAGGCACCGTTTCGTGCGGTGTCTTGTATTGTTCGAGGAATGGGTTCACTCTTTTCGTCTTCTCAATTTCTTTTTCTTCCATACTGTATGTTGTCCTTCTTCTGATTTCGGTTTAAGATACTTATTTATTAATACAAAGATACCCTTTGTTTCTAAATGACACAACAAAATGGGTGACATTTCTCGCTGCTCTATCTTTTTTTAACAGTTGTGGCGTCCTTGTGGTTGCTATATAGCTTTGTTTCCGTCCGGCTTTGATAGGGTTGTTGATTTCTCGTCGGCTGATTCACTTGCCTGTCTGGTGGTTTGTCCTCTGATTTCAGGCAAAAATGGATAAATGCATATATTCATATTGTTAATTGGGCAAGTCGCCTGATTTTCTTCTAAAAATCAGCGGACTTGTCCAATCGGAAATACATACAGAAGGTTATCTTTGTTTTCTTCTGAAAAACCGTTAGGAAAAGAAAATGAATTCTTGTTTTCTCTCGATTAATAAGTTTTTTGATAAAAAATGAAGGAAAAGTTTGCAGGTTAAAACTTTTTGTGTACCTTTGCAACCGCAAATCACGCTTATGCGTTGTTTGCATTAATAAATTTATGATGGTGCCATAGCTCAGTTGGTAGAGCA